>NZ_JBFUJG010000037.1:0-50746 GCF_056401495.1 Mucilaginibacter sp. P4_E8 | reverse complement strand
GCTTAAGGAAGACCTGATCGAGGACACTGATTTCGACAGCCTCGAAGAACTTGAAGACGAACTCCTGCAATACCTGGTCTACTATAACTGGGAAAGACCTCACCAAGGTATTGGTGGAAAAAGACCTATTGATATGATCACCTTAAACAACACAAAATAAACCTGCTACCTTGTCATCGAATTACTAAACCCTTACAGCAATGACGGAGTGGTTATCCTATAACAAACAAGGCCCGGGAAAATTCCCGGGCCTTGTTTGTTATAAATCCTGATTCCTGTTTTAACAGTCCTGAATTTTATCTGCCGCCTGCAGGTGGACCACCCTGGCCACCGCCCTGGTCACCTTGTTTCTGGTCGTCATTGTTAACACCTTTTTTCTGTTGGTTAGGGTTGCTAAAGTTCAATTTACCAAAGCTGTAGCTAAAGGTTAAACCAAATGAACGGAACGGAAACGCTGTTGAGCTGGTTTGTGTAAAGCCCGGGCTGTTTATATTCTGGTTAAAGGCTTTGTCTCTTGCAAATGGTTGCACGGTATTAAACCCGATAGATAATTTTTTCTCCATGAATTGCTTCTTGATACCAAAGGCATATATACCAAAGGCCGGGTTGGTTCCCTGTATGGTTCTGCGCGATGAATTGGTAAAGCCAAATAATTCGGCCACTAAGCTCTTGGTAACCTGCAATGAAGCGCTTCCGAAAGCAGAATATTGTAAGTAAGTACCTGTTGCTGATGAATTATCAACAAATACCCCTTGAGGAGTAGGGCTATAAGTGAATGCGTTGATACTTGCACGTATGGTTAACGCTTTTATCGGGTTTACCGACCCAAAAAAGCTGGCACCGAATGATTTGTTTGTACCCACGTTTGAATAGGTAGTACGCGTACCCTGTATAGTATCACCATGTATAACCTCTGTTAACGGCGATGCGATACCCTCAATCAGGTTATTGGTTTTCTTGTAATAAACCGAAAAGTTAAGCACTGATGATTTGATGAAGGTATTGTACCCTAACTCAACCGTTTGTGAAGTTTCTGGCGATAAATTAGGGTTACCTACAGTTTGGTTTTGTACGTTGCTGCGGTTAATAAACGGATTTAAGAACTGCAGGCTTGGCCTTTGAATACGTTTGCTGTATGATAACTTTATTGTTTGACTACCAAACTGCTTTTGTATGGTTAAGCTTGGGATATAAGTAGTATAACTGGCATTAAATGGCTCTAAATTTTGGAACAAACCACTGCTTGCATCCTGGAAAGGGTTCTGCGGATCGCCCTTGATCCTGGTATTTTCAATACGGCCACCTGCCAATATCGAGTAGCTTTTTGGCAGGGTGAATGTTAATACAGTATAACCGGCATAAACATTTTGATTGTAATCATACAAATTAGAGTTTAATGAATCACGTACCGCGTTATTACCCTGCTCATCTGTCGAAAATATATCATAGTTACTGTTAATACGGCGCTGTATGGTTTTACCACCTGCCTCTATTTTTAACAATTTGCTCACCGGCAAAGTATAATCGGCCTGAAAAGTGTACTCGTTATTTTTACCGTTGTTACTACCTATCTGACTTGGGTTAATCGCTGTAAACTGACTTGAGTAATCGGTAGTTATATCACTATGGCTCCACTGACCTGAAACCGTAAATTCATGGCCTTCTTTTTTAAATTTGTGGGTGTAATCAACATTCCAGTCAAACCCACCAAAGTGATTGTGCGATGTTGTACTGCCTAAGTATTGCAACGCGGTACCGTTAAGGTTCCTATTATACGTTCCGCCGCCATCGGTATTAAAACCGCCATCATTAAGCCTGAATGTACTGTTAATGCTATTGAACGCGTTAAACTCATAACCTGCGGTAACCGAACCTATAGCACCATGCCTTTTGATACGGCTTGTTAAATCATTATGGTTATGCAGGTTAACTGCCGCTGTATCGCCATGGGCCGGCGTGGTAATCATTTGGTCAAAAGTAGTAATTGACGTTTGTGGCCACGTTAAATTACCACCCGCGTTTATCCCTAAACTAAAGCGGTTCTTGTTATAGTTTAAGTTTATATTACCATTGTTTTGACGTGTACCCACACCACCGCTCACGGAGCCGCTAAATCCCGAAACATTTTTTTGTTTAGTGATGATGTTGATGATACCTCCAGAGCCCTCAGCATCATACTTCGCCGATGGCGAAGTAACTACCTCAATGCTTTTGATCTGATCGGCAGGGATGGTTTTCAATACATCAGATAAACTGGCCGATGTAGCGCCTGATGGTTTACCATTTATCAATACACGCACGTTTTGATCGCCACGGATAGATACATTACCATTGATATCAACCGCTACCAAAGGCACTTTTTGCAGCACATCCGTTGCATTACCACCAGCGGCGGTAAGGTCTTTTTCGGCATTGTAAACAATCTTATCAATCCTGTTCTCGATAAGGGGTGCCTGGCCTACTACATTAACCTGGGCTAATGATTTAGCGCCTGGTGATATAAAAACCGAGCCCAGTTTATTATCGGGCTTTGATGCCGTAGTAACAACCGGATCAATTGTTTTTGATGGATAACCAATAAATGATATTACTAATTTGTAACTGCCTGGCTTTATATTATCCAGTTTAAAGTTTCCTTTTTCGTCAGTAACCACACCTGTTATGGGCGATTTCCCGCCGGTGCGGTACAAACCTACAGTAGTATAGTCCATTGGTTTTTTGGTAACGGAATCAATCACTGTACCGGATATTCGGCCCGTTGTGGATGGTCCGCCGCCGCCCACACCAAACTGGGCTTTTGCAGAAAGTGCAAAACAAAAAATTGCTATAAATATGTAAAAACGTTTCATTCGCTATGTATTTTCGTAATTGGAGGCGAAAGTAGTTCAAATGTTACACCCCAAATGGTTATTTTTTTAATAAAACTAAAATTGTAATGTATATGTTACACTAAGGTTATGTAAACACCATGTTAATTCGATAAGTCGCTTGAGTGGGCATTTGTAATGGCATCAATGCCACGGGAATGAAGGATAAATAAAGGAATAATGATGTCATTGCCGAACTCGTCGAAGTATAGTGGGCAGGCTCTACACGCTATCTTCTTTGTCTGAACCTTGATTTTTCAGATTAAAGGATTTACAGGATTCTTTCTTTAGCTGATTCCGACTTATATTCGTCTGCGATGATTGTTTTTGATTTGTCATCCTGAACGCAGTGAAGGATCTACTCGCGAACTATGCATATCGCCGGATAGATCCTTCGTTCCTCAGGATGACAAAATAGACTATAGCCCTCTTAAGGAACTTGAAGGCTTACACCACCATATTTACAATTCTTCCTTTAACCACAATTACCTTTTTAGGGGTTTTGCCGTCAAGGTACCGTTGTACATCGGTATTGGCCAAAATAAAGGCTTCAATATCCTTTGGCTCCAGGCTTAGTGATACATTGAGGTTCATTTTTGTTTTACCATTGATGGATATCGGGTAAGCAAATTCATCCTCAACCAAATAAGCGCTGTTGAATTTTGGAAATGGCGCGTACGATAACGTGCCTGCCGGATTGCCCAGCAAGGTCCACAGTTCTTCGCAAATATGTGGCGCGTATGATGAAAGTACGATCACCAGCTCCTGCAGAATTGCCCGGTTATTACATTTCAGATCGGTAAGCTCATTAACCGCTATCATAAAGCTGGATACGGAGGTATTGAACGAGAAACGTTCCACATCTTCTTCCACCTTGCGGATGATCTTGTGCAATGATTTCAGTTCGGCTTTTGATGGCTCGGCATTGGACACGCTAAACTCCCAGGCATCATTATGGAACATCCTCCAAAACTTACGCAGGAATTTGAACACTCCTTCAATACCATTGGTATTCCAGGGCTTGCTCTGCTCCAGCGGACCAAGGAACATTTCATACATACGCAGCGTATCAGCACCGTAACGGCCAATAATGTCATCCGGGTTCACTACATTGAACTTGGATTTAGACATTTTCTCCACCTCAACGCCGCAGATGTATTTACCATTTTCCAGTATAAATTCAGCATCTTCAAATTCAGCTCTGAACTTTCTGAACTTTTCAATATTCAGCACTTCGTTCTCTACCATATTAACATCAACATGTATTGGCGAAGTGTGGTATTCCCTGATTAACCCGTGCGAAACAAAAGTGTTAGTACCGCGCCCTATTTCGTCAATTAAACGATACACAAAGTTGCTTCGGCCCTGTATCATCCCCTGATTAATGAGCTTTTTAAAAGGCTCTTCCTCAACCACCTTATCAATATCCTTTAAAAACTTGTTCCAAAAACGGCTGTACAACAAGTGCCCGGTGGCATGTTCGCTGCCACCTATATACAGGTCAACATCCTTCCAGTAGGCAATAGCTTCTTTCGATGCAAACTCCTTATCGTTTTGGGCATCCATATAACGGTACCAGTACCAGCTTGAACCGGCCCAGCCCGGCATGGTGCTTAGCTCGTATTCTCCTTCGGGATGTTTCCAGTTTTCTGCCCTGCCCAATGGTGGTTCGCCTGTTTCGGTTGGCAGGTATTTATCAACCTCGGGCAATAACAACGGCAAATGATCTTCTTCAATTAAATGAGGCAAACCATCTTTAAAATAAACCGGCACAGGCTCGCCCCAGTAACGCTGGCGGCCAAATATGGCATCGCGCATCCTGAAGTTTACTTTTGCCTTGCCCGCGCCAATTGCTTCCAATTTGGCGATAACAGCAGCGGTACCCGCCTTATAATCCAACCCGTTCATAAAGTCGGAGTTGATGTATGTACCTTCTTTGGTCGGGTCGGCCTCAGTTTCAATATTTTGTATGTCGATGATAGGTACTATCGGCAGGTTAAAATGCTTAGCAAATAAATAATCGCGCTGATCGCCCGATGGTACGGCCATTACCGCGCCTGTACCATATCCGGCCAAAACATAATCTGCAATCCAGATCTGGATCTTTTCGCCATTCAGCGGGTTCAACACATAGCTGCCCGTAAACGCGCCCGATACGGTTTTGGCATCAGCCATCCTGTCCAACTCCGATTTCTTTTTGGTTTGGGTTATGTAGGCATCAATGCTTGCCTTTTGCTCCGGCGTAGTTAACGAGGCTACCAACTCATGCTCAGGTGCTATCACCAAAAAGGTAACACCAAAAATGGTATCAACCCGGGTGGTGAAAACTTCTATATAGGTTGCGGGGTTCGTGTTGCCGGTTGCGGAATTTGCTGTCCCCTGAACCTCGTTCCCCGAACCTGGCAACGGAAAACGAACAGACGCTCCTGTACTTTTGCCTATCCAGTTGCGCTGCATTTCTTTTAGCGGTTCTGGCCAGTCAATAGTGTCCAAACCTTGCAACAAGCGTTCGGCATAGGCGGTGATGCGCATGCTCCACTGCAACATTTTCTTTTGCTCCACCGGGTAACCACCGCGCTCGCTAAAGCCTTCCTTTACTTCGTCATTAGCCAATACGGTACCTAAAGCCGGGCACCAGTTTACGGTACTTTCGCGCAGGTAGGTAAGGCGGTATTTTAACAGTTCGCTCTGCTGCTCCTGGTTGCTTAAGGCTTTCCATTCATCAGCAGTAAAACTTAATATTTCTTCATCACTTACGGCGTTTATCCCGGCCGATCCCTTTTGCTCAAAATGCTCAACCAGTTTGGCAATTGATTCCGCTTTGTCGGCATCTTTATTATACCAGGAGTTGAACAACTGCATAAATATCCACTGCGTCCACTTATAATAATCGGGCGAGCTGGTGCGTACTTCCCGGCTCCAGTCAAACGAAAAACCTAATTGGTCTAACTGGCGGCGATAAGTGGCAATATTTTCCGCGGTAGTAATAGCGGGGTGCTGACCGGTTTGTATGGCATACTGCTCGGCCGGTAAGCCAAAGCTATCATAACCCATAGGGTGCAACACGTTAAAACCTTTAAGGCGTTTATAACGTGCAAAAATATCAGATGCAATATAACCCAGCGGATGGCCAACATGCAGCCCCGCACCCGATGGGTAAGGGAACATATCCAGCACATAGTACTTGGGTTTGGCGCTTTTATCTTCAGCTTTAAAGGTTCCGTTCTGGGCCCAAAACTGCTGCCACTTTTGCTCTATATCTTTAAATTGATAGTCCATTTTATTGTTTACGCGTATGAGGTTGCGAAATTAAGAAAATCCCTATTAGTTTGGTAGTTAATTGATGCTTTGTTTATTTGATTTACTGATAAATTGTAATAATTCATCCTATTTATACTTACAACCATATAATACCATAAATTGACTGCCTTTTTTCTTAATTCATTGATAATAAGTTAAATTTGTAAAAATACTAACCAAACCTCATTATGAAACACCAGTTAAAACTCATTCTTTTGTTACTTACCTGTATTGCTATAAGTTATTCGGCATGTACCAAATCAAGCATCACCCGTAATTCAAGTACGGTTACCCCAAAGGTGATAAGCAGCCAGGTGGCTTTAAATCTTAAACAAATATTATATGGCGAATATGGCTCCTTTAGTATTGCCGACGGAGTAGACATGCCGGTAAATATGGATATTGGTCATAAAGGCCGCCTTAAAATACAGTCGACCAATGATGGCCCACAATGCGGTTTTAAGATCGATACCGCTTTTCAGTTTTCTCTTGACGCCAGTGATACTGCCAAATTTGATATCTGGAACAGGATAAAATATGAAGTGCTTTGCACGGGTGGCGTACTATCGGGCGTAAGCGTTTATGATAGTTTAAACGTTTCGGCTACATCAGCTAATTATACCATCGTATCAAAAAGCGGCGAAACTTTAGTGCTTAAAAGATTGGTTCCGGGTAATAAAAACTCGCAACTTTCGCTAAGTGGCTCGTTAAATGTTTATGCCAATGTACAGCCTAAAAAAGCATCAGAAAAACCTACCACCGGGACATATAATTTTACGCTAACCGCCCTGATCATTGATCCTACAAAAAATGGCGACGTTATAAGTGGTTCGGCAACGTTTGCCACTAAGGGCAGCAGCGCCGAGGGTATTTGGGATTATAAGGGAACCATTATATTTTTAGGCGACCATAAAGTTAAGATCACCATTGAAGGATCATCCTATACTTATGACCTGCAAACAGGGTTGGAAGTATAAACTGCAGATAATTTAAACACAAATGTAAAAAACCCGCCTCATCAGCGGGTTTTTTACTATATGGTGAGTTTAATTATATTAAATCTCTGCATAAACGGGTTTGGCAATACCGTTATCGTAAGCTTTTAAATTCTTCTTTAATAACTTACGTGCCACGTGAATGCGGGTTTTTACTGTGCCGATAGGGATATCCAGATGATCGGCTATTTCATGGTATTTATGTCCCTCAAAATACATCGTAAATGGTACGTAGTAATCTTCGGGTAACCTGTCAAGGGCTCTTTTAATATCATCCATCACAAACTTTGCCTCGCCTTGATTTTTTGTTGAACTGAATACCAGGTTTGGAGATGAGATCTCATCAGACTTGGTAACAAATGTGCTCATTTTAACAAAACGGCGATAGTTGTTGATGAACGTATTTTTCATGATGGTGTATAACCATCCTTTTAAATTTGTACCCTCTTTAAACTTATTGTAATAAGTTATGGCCTTCAACATTGTATCCTGGACAAGGTCGTTAGCATCATCTGCGTCATGGGTAAAATGAAGGGCGTAAGACCTTAATGAACTTGCCTGACGTAGTACTAGGGTGTTAAACTCAATCTTTGTCATTTTGTTAAAGTTTTGTAACAAGTGTTAGACAAGCATGATGCCATTTACCGGTTAACTTTGAACGCGGACAAAACTTTAAGTTAAATTTAAAAACAAAAATTCAAAGTGTAATTATTACACTATAAATGTTATTAAGTATCTTATAAACAACAAATTATATCTACTAAATACCGAAAATAGTCAAGTGAGAGCAGTGTTTGTTTGTAACAAAAATGTTATACAAGGAAGTAAAAAGGGCTGGATTTGTTTAGTTTGAATAAAATTATTTAACTAATAATATTTACCTCGCGTTGTAGCATAACGCCAAATTTAGTGTACACACTGTCTATGATTTGCGACGAAAAGCTGTACACTTCCTGTCCGGTGGCACCGCCATGGTTCACTAATACCAGTGCCTGATTTTTCCATGTTCCGGTATTTCCTACAGTTTTCCCCTTCCATCCGCACTGTTCAATAAGCCATCCCGCGGCTAATTTCACCAGGCCATCGCCGCCCGGATAATTCACCACATCGGGGAATTTTGACTGGATCACCTTAAACTCATCAACACTGATCAATGGGTTTTTAAAGAAACTACCGGCATTACCTATTGTTGAAGGATCAGGAAGTTTGGATACCCGGATATGCGATACTACCTGCGAAACATCTTTTATAGTAGGCGATGTAATACCCCTGCTGGCCAGCTCCTGCCCTATGGCGCCATACTGGGTATTGATATTAGGGATCAGCGACAAATGAAACTTTACCGATACTATAATATACAATCCCTTCAGTTCATTTTTAAATACACTTTCGCGATAGCCAAATTTGCAGTCGGCTTTGGTAAAGGTTTTAAATGTGCCTGTAGCAATTTCAAAAGCTTTACAGCTCACAAAAGTGTCCTTTAATTCCACGCCATAAGCGCCAATATTTTGAATGGGCGATGCACCTACCGAACCGGGGATGAGGCTCAGGTTTTCGATACCGGCATATTGGCGGGCCACACAAAAGTTCACCAGGTCATTCCACACCTCGCCGCCGCCGGCTTCCACAAAAACATCATTGTGACTTATACGGTGTTCGATACCGCGTATGTTCATGCGGATCACCAACCCTTCAAAATTGTTAACTAATAACAGGTTGCTGCCCCCACCCATCACCAGTCGCTCCATTTGCTGCCATTGCGGATCTGCAAACAGTTCAACCAATTCGTCCTCATGTGCTATCTCCACAAAATAACGGGCAGAAACATCAATACCAAAAGTGTTAAAGTTTTTAAGGGATACGTTTTCCTGTATTTGTAGCATATTTTGATGTCGGATGTGGGATGTTGAATTTCGGATTTACTTGGGGCGAATTTCGGAATTTTATTTTGCAGTGCCGGGCATCCTCACCAAAAAGAAATGATTCAAGGTAGTCATCCTTTTTGCTTTGATAATGAACGGCAGCGTCATATTCTCATTCGGGTAATTATCAAATGCCTTCACCAATTCAAATGGGGCATTGTTTTTTTGCAACTCCTCCCTCTGAGCATCATTAATTAAGATCAGCGCATTGGCATGTTTAGTGGCCTCGCCCAGATCCATGAATGTAACCGGTTGGTGGGTGTAAAACTCAAAAGCATTCGGCACATTGAAGGCCGCTATCACCTCATCATTTGGATGATGTTCATTAATATATTCGGCAGCGTGCAAATCGCCCTTAAAGGTAAGCAGTGTAGGGTACACCACACTCATGAGGTAGCCATTAACCCACAGGCCCACACAGCAGGTGAATAAAAACAAAGCCCTTTGCTTTGAGGCTGTATTTTTATAGATGTATAAAGTGATGCCCGCCAATAAAATACAGAGTGGTAGAAATATGGTCAAACGCTCAGGCGCGAAAATGAAGTTGAGCACTATAACTATTATTATCAGCAAACCACTTATACTGTATTGGGTAATAGTAAAAAACAGGTTTTTGTTGCTGCTAAACACCTCCCGAACAAACCCCGCCGTTATAATGGCAAAGAACGGGAACAGGATATTGGTATAAAACGGTAACTGAAATTTGGAGATCGAAAAAATAAGCAACATTACCACAGACCCGCTGATGGTAATATACTCGGGCAGCGCTACCCCTTTAACCATTTTACGGATGTGCCTGAAAATGGCATAGTAAAATAAAAGCATCCAGGGGGCAAAGGCCCATAAAAGCGTATGCAGAAAAAAGAAGATACTGCCGTGGGTGTTTTTGATAAAGCTATTGTTATTAAATCGCCCAAACTGACTATCCCACAAAAACCAATGAATGCCCGATATGCCGGTTTTGCCAAAGACCACTTTTTCGGGATGCAGATCAAACTGTATATATAAGGTATAAATTTCGGGCAGTGTAAAAATGGCTACCAGTATAAAAGCCAAAAGCCATTTGAGGTGAAAAAGACTTTTCAGATCCTTTTTAAACAGATAGTCGCCAATAATAGCGCTGCCAATGGGGATCAGCAGGTATATTCCTTTAGTCATTACCGCGCAKGCTGTAAATAACGAGGCCAGCAAAATATCAATAAGGCTAAAGCGCTCCTTAACTTTATAAAAGTGATACACAGCGCCCATCAGCAGGCCCATAATATAAGGCTCGGCCCGCACATCGGTGTTCGACATTAAAACATGCTGGGCGGTAAGCAATATTAAAATGGCTATCAGAGCCGTTTCCTGATCATAAAATTTACGGGCCAGTTTATAAGTATACACAACCGACATCAGGAAAAACAACAGGGCCGGCAGTTTATAWGCTATGGTATTAATGCCAAAAACTTTAAAGCTCAGGGCCGCCATCCAAAAGGGAAAATGTGGTTTATCCAGCCAGTCTTTCCCATGGTAAATGATATCAGCAAAATTATTGCTTTGGGCCATGGTGCGGGCAAGCATACTGTACAGACTGGGATCGTCGGTAAAATATTTAATGCCTATGCCGGCTATATTAACCAGTATGGCCAAAACCAGTACCACTATATATGGTCTTTTTTGTGCCGCGGATATGGAGGTTGCTGAACTATTCACCAGATATATTTATCGCAATAAGCTGTACAAAATAACACATTATAAAATTACTAATTAATCCATGGCAAATACTTTGGTGAAGTTTCTATCAATGTTGGATTAACCGCATTTAATGTTTCACCATTCAAAACCTCCTGGTAAAGCATCAAATATTTTTGAGCCATTTTTTGTACAGTAAAATTGTCAACAGCGTAATCATGGCAAAGCTGGTTATTAAATCCGGCCACTGCTTTAAGTCCATCGGTGAGTACTTGCTTACTGTTGCTAAGCAACCCCACCTCTGGCGATACCAGTTCGGGCAGGGAACCATAGGGCGTGCCAAATACCGGGCAGCCGAAGTACAGGCTTTCAATAATAGCCAAACCAAAAGGCTCGTGCCATAAAACCGGGAACAACAATGCTTTTGAACCGTTGAGCACCACCGACTTTTCATCATTATTAACCATGCCCTTAAACCGTACATTAATATGAGGTGTAAAGCGCAAGCCCATTTTTAAATTTAAACGGGTACCACCCAAAACTATCAGCTTGTTACCGCTTTGAGTAGCCACATCAATAGCCCCCTTTACATTTTTAACACGCCAGGCAGCCTTTGCCAAAAAGTGTGTGTGGATGCGTTTTTTTGAAAGATCAGGTTTGGGATAATCATCAGGGTCGAGGCCATGATGTACAAAAACCGACGACCCATGCCGCGCTGCATGATCGGCAGATACGAATACCGAGTTCTTATCTAACGGATGTCCATAACCCGGATTGTTATGCACGTTAATGAGGTAGGGCTTCTTTGTAAAGTTGCTCACCTGAAAGTGAAAATGCACCACATCAATATCATCAGGTACCTGCAGGTTCATATCAGTTGCAGGATCATAAATTAAAATCTTTGCAAACGGGCATTCTGAGCCGGCAGCTACCAGGTAAGTTACCTCATGCCCCAGCCGGTTAAGTTCTTTACCCAGCCACCAGATCACCCGCTCGGTACCGCCATATTTTGCGGCGGGTATTTGGGTATTGTTAACTATTAATATTTTCATCAGGCTGATAAAGTAAGCGCCCGAATTTCGGAATTTAATTTGGATTGTTTTACTTTAGAAGCAGATCACCCGTTTCTGATATACTAAACCATTATTACCCATGACCAGTCTTTTCAGTAATAAATTGAAATTAATTACCAGTAAATATGGGGGTGTTTTTTTAGGAGCCGTTTATGGACTGATTTTGCGACTGGTATTTAACATTGCCTTCAAAATTGATTTTAGTTTTACTGATCTGTTTTCAATAACATTTATCTGGATCGTGCCGGTATTTATTGGGATAACCCCCATGCTTTTTGCCAGGCCTATACAATTGGAGCGTTTAACCTACAGGGTAATCACTCCCTGTTCTACAGTTTTGGTTTTTTTTATATTTTGTTTCATTACACGTATTGAGGATATTTTATGCATCCTGGTTATTGCGGCTCCGTTTCTTTTAGGAGCGATGATGGGCGGATTAATTTTCGGAAAGTTCCTGCTGCATTATCGCAAAAACCGAGGCGTTTTATATTCTGTACTACTCATACCATTTATAACCGGAATCATCGAGGACCAGTTCAAAATCCCAACAGGCATTTACAATGTAAATACCACGGTTCTAATTAATTCTAATCTGCAAAATATCTGGCAAAATGTAGTAAGGGTAAGGCAAATCAACAATGAGGAATACACCAAAGGAGTATTTAATTATGCAGGTATACCCCGCCCCCTATTTGCAGAACTTAATAAAGACACTATTGGAGCTACCAGAACCGGACATTTTGAAGGAGGGTTAATGTTTATTGAAACTGTTAACCGTTGGAAGAGGAATAGAAATGTATCGTTCAGTATCAAAGTATTACCCTCAACCATTCGGAACACCGTTTTTGACCGGCATATTTTAACCGGTAATCATTTTGAGTTTCTAAATGCTTCCTATACATTAAAAAAGATAAGTAATAATAAAATTGAGCTAAGTTTAGCATCATCGTACCGCTTGGATACAAGAATAAATCAATATGCCTCATTTTGGGGCAATTGTTTACTGTCTGATTTTCAGAAAAGGTTATTAAACGTTATAAAACAACGATGTGAAAGTAATAACAAATAAAAAGAGGTTGTAATTGATACAATTACAGTGATTATTTGCTATTTTCAGTAATAATGGGGTATTAATTTCATAAATTTTCACATTTGCAATACAACCTATCAACTTTTTTAATTATTTTAGAAACTTAATTAAGTTTTTAACGATTTTATCAAAGATTATGGATTCTATTATCGATAACAAAAAAACAGCTGTTAAAAAATCAGCAATAAATCCTATCATCATTATAGGCGCTTTATTTTTCATTTTCGGTTTTGTAACCTGGCTAAATTCGGTATTGATACCCTATCTTAAAATTGCCTGCCAGCTTAATAACATCGAATCGTTTTTAGTGGCCAGCGCCTTTTACATTGCCTATCTGCTGATGGCCAAACCGTCGGCATGGCTGCTCAAAATATTTGGTTTTAAAAACGGAATGGCAGTCGGCTTAATTATCATGGCTTTGGGCGCGCTGATATTTATACCCGCAGCATTAACCCGTACGTATGTCATTTTCCTGATCGGCCTGTTTGTACAGGGTTCAGGATTAGCGGTTCTGCAATCGGCCTCAAACCCATATATCACTATAGTTGGCCCACCCGAAAGTGCCGCCAAGCGTATCAGCATTATGGGTATATGTAATAAGTTTGCCGGTGTATTGGCCCCACTGGCATTGGGCGCTGTTGTGTTAAAAAACATCGATGCTTTTACAGCTAAACTTGCCACGCTGAATGACACTGAAAAGATAAGCGAACTTAACGAGCTGGCTTCACGCGTTATATTACCTTATGTACTTATTGTAATTGTATTGGCGATACTGGCCGTACTGATCTATTTTTCGGGACTGCCTGAAATTGATACCGATCATGAGGACGAAACCGTTGCCGCTGCCAACTCCGGCAAAACCAGCATATTCCAGTTTCCGCACTTAATATTAGGAGTAATAGCCCTGTTCCTGTATGTAGGAGCCGAGGTCATAGCTGGCGATTCCATCATCAGTTATGGCATGGCGCATCATATCCCGTTGTCTACCGCCAAGTATTTTGCCTCCGGTACCCTTGCCTGTATGGTTATTGGTTATATTGCCGGCATACTATTTATTCCCCGTTATATTTCACAGCAAAAAGCGCTGGTATATTCGGCTATTTTAGGTGTAATTTTAACCGCCGCCGCATTACTTGTCCCTAAATATGCTTCGGTAGCATGTATAGCCCTCTTAGGTTTAGCCAACTCTTTAATGTGGCCCGCTATATGGCCGCTGGCGCTATCGGGCCTGGGCAGGTTTACCAAAATAGGTTCCTCTCTACTGGTAATGGGTATAGCAGGCGCAGCTGTTTTCCCTCCAATTTATGGCTTCCTTGTTGATAAGACTAAAGAAAGCGCCGGTCCAGAGATGGCAGCACAATCATCATACTGGATATTGCTTCCTATTTATTTATTCATCCTGTATTTTGCTACAGTAGGTTATAAAAAAGGCAAGCATGTGGTGGCAGTGTAAGGCTTTAGATCGTCTGAACCATGATTTATGGGATTTAAGGATTTCCATGATTGTTGTCAATAAGAAATCCCAATAATCCCTGAATCCGTTTAATCATGGTTCAGACAATTTACAATATCACACTCCTAAACCATTTCCTGCTTGCCACCAGTAACCCAAACTCTTCCGACGGGTTTTTCTCTGTTGATTTATGATGAATTTTATGCGCCCGGCGAATGCCCATCAGGTAACGGTTATTACTTTTAAAGGCTTTGAAGCGGTTGTGGATAAACCAATCGTGGAAAATAAAATAGATGATGCCGTATATACTGATGCCTGTACCAATCCAAAAATGGTAATCTAAACTGAGATGCCCTATCCACATCAACCATAAGGCCAGCGCTGCAAAACCGATACTAAAAATATCGTTCAGCTCCAGAAAGCCATGCCTTTCCTGATGATGCGTTTTATGAATAAACCACAGCGGCCCATGAAACAGGTATTTATGCATAGCCCAGGATATAGCTTCCATTACAACAATGGTCATAAGCACAATACTTATATCCGATAATATCTTCATATTATTTTGCCGCTAATGCCGGTTCTATAACGTTTTCTATGCCTGCGATGTTAACATCCTCTTGTCCGTCATATCCCGTTTTCTGAAATATCACCTCCCCTTTTTTATTAAAGATGATCACGGTAGGATAACCTACAAAACCCAACTGCGCATCCGGGCATTTGGTTTTATCACCTGGAGAAATACTTTCCAATTGGTTTCCAACATGATTAACTTTCGAGTCGCAACCCTCTATAAAATATACAGGCAACCTGAAATCCTGTCGTTGGCTAAAAAACTGATATGACTTTACATAATTAGCCATTGATGTATCCTGAGCTATAAACTTTTTAACGACACTACTATCCGTGCGACATAAAGTTATAAAACAAAAATCTTTATCATTAAAGTGTTTAGAGTAAAGCTTGTGCAGCATGCCCATTTCTATAAAACATTGCGGACATGGTATAAACCACGAATCAATAAACAGTACTTTATTTTTACTCAACTGCTTTAAAGTAGTATGCTTACCATGAATATCGTAAACATCAATATCAGGCAAATATTTAAGTTGCTGCTTTTGAGTAGCACTATTTTGTGCCCTGCCCATAGATGCCCAAAACAACATACATGTTAGTAAGATATAATAGTTTATCTTCTTCATAAGTAATAATTAGTTTAATATAAGCTATACTAAAACAAAAAGCAGAAACAAATCTAATTGTTTCTGCTTCAATGTTATTTACTTCGATATTCTAAATTAAAAATCCGAAATCGAAATTCCCAAATCCGAACTCTTATATATGTATTGGCCTGTTCTCCGTAGCTGCTAAACATGCTTCGCGCATGGCTTCGGTATAAGTTGGGTGGGCGTGGCTCATGCGCGAAATATCTTCGGCGCTTGCACGGTATTCCATAGCTACAACAGCTTCGGCTATCATATCCGCGGCACGCGGACCAATCATGTGTACACCCAGGATTTCGTCGGTAGCGGCATCAGCCAGTACTTTTACAAAACCATCCAAATCACCGCTGGCACGGGCACGACCGCTGGCTTTAAATGGGAACGAACCTGTTTTATATTTTACACCGGCCTCCTTTAACTGCTCTTCGGTTTGGCCCACGGCAGCAACTTCTGGCCAGGTATAAACAACACCCGGTATCAGGTTATAGTCGATGTGCGGTTTTTGGCCGGCAATAATCTCGGCAACCAAAGTACCTTCATCCTCGGCTTTGTGTGCCAGCATGGCGCCTTTAATAACATCGCCAATGGCATAAACACCTTTAACGCTGGTTTCCAGGTGATCATTAACGGTGATCTTACGGCCGCGTTCTTCAACCGTAATACCTATTTTATCCAAACCTAAATTATCGGTATAAGCTATACGGCCAACGGCTACCAGGCAGTAATCGCCTTTAAGCTCTTTTTTCTCGCCTTTAGGGGTATCAAAACTTACAGTAACTTCTTTACCTTTTACCGTAGCGCCGGTAACTTTATGACCCAGGTAAAACTCCATACCCAGTTTGGTTAATACTTTTTGCAGCTCGCGACCCAATGCTTTATCCATAGTTGGGATAATGCCATCCATAAATTCAATTACAGATACTTTAGACCCTAAACGTGCATATACAGAACCCAGCTCCAAACCAATAACCCCACCGCCTATCAGTACCAGGTGTTTAGGTATTTCGGTGAGTGTTAAAGCCTCGGTAGATGTGATAATGCGTTTTTTATCGATCTTTAAAAATGGCAGTGCCGATGGTTTTGAACCGGTAGCAATGATCACGTTAGTACTGGTGATCTCGGTTTCGGTGCCATCGCTTTTTTTAACGATGATGGTATTTTTATCTTTAAATGATCCAACACCAAAGTGAGTGTCGATCTTGTTTTTCTTCATCAGGTAGCTAATGCCACTGGTGTTGGCATCAACCACTTCCTGCTTACGTTTGATCATCTGCCCGAAATCAATTTTCAGGTTATCCAGGTTAATACCATGCGTTTTAAATGAGTGAGCCGCGTTATGGTAATGTTCAGACGAATCAAGCAAAGCCTTTGACGGGATACAGCCTACATTTAAGCAGGTACCACCAAGGGTAGGATATTTTTCAACGATAGCGGTTTTTAAACCCAGCTGGGCACAACGTATAGCGGCTACATAGCCTCCAGGGCCCGAACCGATAACGATAACATCATATTGCATAGTAGTGTATTTTGTGGTTGGCAAAGTTAATGGTTATTAGCCTATTATTTTATAGATTTAGGGTCAAAATTCACAATACTTGTTTACCCAGGAGCGGATCAGCGCTACCCTGTCTTTTATAAACCGCGTGCCAAAAAACAAATTCGACCAGTCGTCAAAGTGATCATGCTGAAACCCTAAATAAAATATCCAGAACCCAACACCCAGGTAAGGGATAGCTTTAAGCTCTTCTTCGGTAACATCCCTGTTTTCGCGATAGCCCGAAATAAAAACCGCAAACATCCGGTCGGCCTCCTCATTGCTGAGCTTGCCCGTATAATTATGCACAAAGAAATGCACAAAGAACGACATCAGGTCATTTGCCAGATAGCCCTTACCGGCAAAGTCGAAATCGAAAAAGGTTAAAGTCCCGGCTTCGCTAAAATGGAAGTTCTTCGGTAAAAAATCATACTGGCAATACCCGTAGCTAAATTTACCGGTATCAAATGATGTCAGCTTTTCAATTACCTTATCTGCGGTTTCTTTTAAATAAGTGTACTCCTCAGGCAGATCTTTAAAAGCCGGTTTCAGGTCTTTTATGGGTTGGGTGAGCGTAGTTTCAGTTGTATATGCTTTCCGCTGATGCTTTAGTTCGATAACCGAAGTTATATTATGAACTATCGCCATTTGCCTGCCGATTGTTTTGAGCTGATCGTCCGTTAGTTCAAAAACAGGGCCACCTTCGGCGTAAGAAAATAAAATACCATAACGAATACCTTCGGCGGCTTCAAATTGCTGCAGCTGATCACCCCGGGTGTCTTTAATTGGATAAGCTACACTGGCGCCGTTTTCTTTTAACAGGTTCAGTAGCTCTATCTCTCCCTTTATTTCGTCTGCCGAACGATGTTGCTCCCGGTAAACTTTGAAAACGTATTGGGCATCTGTGGCTTCTATAATATAGGTATCGCTCACTCCACGTAACAAATACTTACAGGTTATAAGTTTTAAGCCGTAAGCATCCTCAATATACGTTTTTAAGGCGATGGCCGATAAGGTTGAATACTGCGCAGGAAACTTGGGCATAGGTAAAAGATTTAGATAGCCTACAATGATACAAAATTGAAAATACTTAGCGCCGGGCCTACTCTTATTTTACCAAACATTAGCCATTTATTAGCCTGTTATTGTAACAGTGTTGAAATGAACGTTTAAATGATGATTTACTTGTTATTTTAGTCAGTAAATTGACTGATCTCATGAAAAAAAATCTCCTTTACTATTTAAATAAAACTCCGCCCAAATCCACTGCTTAAGGTAGAGTCTTAAAAAAAGTCTTCCCTGCCGGATTAAATTTATCCTCACCCTTTCAGGGGGATATTTTAACAGAGGCTGCTTTGTGAGAAAATTTACTGAAGCATATTTACTACATTTAAGCTTATTTTATTGACTGATTCTTAACAATGAACAATTTATCATTTATCAAAGTGCATTATAAATTAATGCTCCTGCTGGCAATTACATTTCTGCCTGCCATCACCCAGGCCCAACTGCTGGAAACCAAAGAAAAATACACCCATGCCGATACGCTGCGCGGCACCCTTTCACCATTGCGTAGCTGTTACGATATCAATTACTACCACCTTGATGTTAAGGTTAATATTGATCAAAAAGCCATTAGCGGCAGCAACCAGTTTAAATTTACCGCCACGCAGGATTTTACCAAACTGCAGTTTGATCTGTTTGCCAACCTTAATGTAGATAAGGTGGTATATAAAGGAAAGACCCTGGCTTATACCCGCGATGCTAACGCCGTATTTGTAACATTCCCGCAAACCATAGCAAAAGGCAGTAAGGACGAATTTACGGTATACTATTCGGGCAAGCCAACCATAGCCGTAAATGCTCCCTGGGATGGCGGACTGGTATTTAAAAAAGATTCTCTGGGTAAGCCCTGGGTGGCTACGGCCTGCGAGGGTGTAGGCGCCAGCATCTGGTGGCCCAATAAAGATCACCTGAGCGATGAGGTAGACAGCATGATGATCAGCATCAGCGTACCTAAAGGTTTAAAAGATGTATCCAACGGCCGCCTGCGTAAGGTTACCCCCTTAAAAGATGGATATACCCGTTTTGATTGGTTTGTTGCCAATCCCATCAACAACTATGATGTGGCTGCAAACATTGGCGATTATACCCACTTTAGCGATACCTACGATGGCGAAAAAGGCAAACTCACCCTTGATTACTGGGTACTGCCGGCCAGTCTTGACAAGGCCAAAAAGCAATTTGGCGAAAACGTAAAACCCATGCTTAAAGCCTTTGAACATTGGTTTGGCCCCTATCCTTTTTATGCCGATGGTTATAAACTGGTAGAGACACCACACCTGGGCATGGAACACCAAAGTGCTACGGCTTATGGAAACCATTACCTGAACGGTTATTTAGGCTATGATATGTCGGGCACGGGCTGGGGACTTAAGTGGGATTACATCATTGTACATGAAAGTGGCCACGAATGGTTTGGCAATAACATTACCGGGAAAGACCTGGCCGATATGTGGATCCATGAAAGCTTTACCTGCTATTCCGAATCGTTATTTATTGAAGATAACTGGGGCAAAAAAGCCGGACAGGAATATAACAAAGGGCTCAGGCCAGGTATCGGTAATCGCAGCCCGATTGTTGGGGCTTATAACGTAAACAAAGAAGGCTCGGAGGATATGTACCCTAAAGGCGCCGTATTGCTCAACATGGTGCGCACCATTATTAACGACGATGAAAAATGGCGCACTATTTTACGCGGCCTTAACAGCACATTTTACCATCAAACCGTTACTTATGATCAGGTGGTGAATTATATTAATGATCAGTCGGGCAAAAACCTGCTGCCTGTTTTTGATCAGTACCTGCATTATAAAAACCTGCCTATACTGGAGTTTGGTGTACGAGATGGCAAACTGTTAAGCCGCTGGATAGCCGATGCTAAAGGTTTTACCATGCCGGTACTGGTAAGGGTTAAAGGAGGCGAGTATAAATTTATTACCCCTACCACCCGCTTTACCCCGGTTGAAATTGAAGGCGCTACCAAAGACAATATTGAGGTTGATACTTTTAATTATTATATAGGAATACTGATTGATTAAGTTGATTGATTTAATTACGATATAAAGACATGCGAAATAATACACTTTACATTTTTTCACTTACCCTTTTACTGGTAAGTGTTTGTTTATTGCCCGCGCAAGCCCAGCTTGGCGCAAACCGCGAAACCTTTACCCATGCCGATACCCTACGCGGAAGTTTATCACCTTTACGTACCTGTTATGATATTAACTACTATCACCTGGATGTGAAGTTTGATATCGGTCAAAAATTCATCAGCGGCAGCAACTTATTTAAATTTACCGCTACGCAGGATTTTACCAAATTACAGTTTGATCTGTTTGCTAACCTGAAGGTTGAAAAAGTAGTTTATAAAGGAAAAGAATTGCCCTATACCCGCGAGTTTAACGCAGTGTTCATCACGTTTCCGCAAACTATAACCAATGGCAGCAAGGATCAATTTACGGTATATTACTCAGGCAACCCAACCATTGCCAAACGTGCCCCCTGGGATGGCGGCGTAGTATTCACTACCGACTCCCTGGGCAAACCCTGGGTTGCTACGGCCTGCCAGGGTGTAGGCGCCAGCATCTGGTGGCCAACTAAAGATCATCAGTACGATGAGGTTGATAGCGCGCTGATCAGCATCAGTGCACCCAATGGTTTAAAGGATGTATCAAACGGTAGGCTACGTAAGGTAACCAAGCTAAAGGATGGCTATACCCGTTTCGACTGGTTTGTGGCTAATCCTATCAACAACTATGATATTGAAGCCAACATTGGCGATTATGTACATTATGATGGTACCTATCAGGGCGAAAAAGGTAAGTTAACACTCGACTACTGGCCGTTAAGCTATAACATTAACAAAGCCAAAAAACAATGGAACGAAAACGCAACTAAAATGCTGAAAGCATTTGAACATTGGTTTGGTCCATACCCTTTTTATGAGGATGGCTATAAACTGGTGGAAACCCCGCACCTGGGTATGGAACACCAAAGCGGTACCGCCTATGGCAATCATTACCAAAACGGCTACCTGGGCCGCGACCTGTCGGGCACGGGCTGGGGTTTAAAATGGGATTTTATTGTAGTACACGAGAGCGGGCACGAATGGTTTGGCAACAACATTACCTCCAAAGATGTTGCCGATATGTGGGTTCATGAAAGCTTCACCAACTATTCTGAATCCTTGTTTATTGAAACTTTTTATGGTAAACAGGCCGGGCAGGAGTATGTACATGGCACACGTATGAACATTGTAAACGACCGCCCTATTGTGGGTCCGTACAATGTGAACCGCGAAGGATCAGGCGATATGTATTACAAAGGCGGCAACCTGCTTAACATGGTACGTACCATTATTAACGATGATGAAAAATGGCGCAACATACTGCGCGGCCTCAACAAAACTTTTTATCACCAAACCGTTACTTATGATCAGATAGTGAATTACATCAGTGAGCAGGCCGGTATCAATTTATCACCTGTATTTGATCAGTACCTGCATTATAAAAACATCCCCATACTGGAGTTTACAACAAGGGAAGGCAAAACACTTTGCAAGTGGACCAACGCTGATGCGAAAGGCTTTAACATGCCGGTAAGAGTGCGGGTAAAAGGCGGCGATTATAAATTCATCACCCCAACCACCCGTTATTCCCCAGTTAATTTGGAAGGCGCCACTAAGGATAATATTGAAGTTGATACTTTTAATTATTACGTAGGGGTAATGGTTGATTAAGTTGTATTAAAAGAGTTGATGAATAAATAGGCTGTCATGCTGAACTTGTTTCAGCATCCCACATGCTGTTCCGCATTAGAGCTTAACACATGGGATGCCGAAATAAATTCGGCATGACTTGGCTAAAAGAAACTTTATTTCAAAAAAATTGCAACCTAAAAGCATAACGTGCGTCTTATAAACAAACAATTAACTTAACATGAAATCACTAAGCAAACTATTACTTGTTGTGGCATTGGCAGCAGGTACCGCAGGCCATACTTTCGCAAAAGCAACCCCAGTTGTTAAAACCATAAGTCAAACTACTCAGGACCGTCATTTATCCGGTTTTCATGCTATTGATCTGGCAGGTTCTTTTGATGTATATATTACCCAGGGGGCAACCGAATCGGTAAAAGTAGAAGCACCTTCAGATGTGATTGACCGTATTATTACCGAGGTACAGGGCGGTGTTTTAAAGATCCACAGTAAAAAAGACACTAACTGGGGCAATTGGAGCTGGGGCAACAAAAGAATGGTGATCTACGTTACCGCTAAAGATCTGAACAGCGTTGGTGTAACCGGCTCAGGCGATATCTTTTTCAAGGACGGCATTACTACCAATTCATTAAAATTACAGATCACAGGCTCGGGCGATATGCTGGGCAAAGTGAATGTAAAAACGCTGGAAAGTAAAATATCAGGCTCCGGCGATATGAAACTTTCTGGCCGTGCCGATGAATCGACAATAAGCGTGGTTGGCTCCGGCGATTTTACCGCCCGCGACATGGTAACGATTAACACAGCAGTACGTGTAGCAGGCTCTGGCGACGCGGTAGTAAACGCCAGCAATAAAGTTGACGCCTCTGTTAGCGGTTCAGGCGATATTCATTATACCGGAGGTGCTAAAAATATCAATAGCGCAAAAGCCGGTAGCGGGGATATTGAAAGGTTGTAACCTCATAGCCTCACCTAATCCTCTCCAAAGGAGAGGATTCCTGATTAGCGAGGTGGAAATATATTAAAAGAAAAGAGCGATAGGCATAACCTATCGCTCTTTTCTTTTTTAACCCTCTCATTAGGAGAGGGCAGGGTGAGGCTCTGAATCCTAAAACCTCGTATAAAAAGCCAGCTGTGCCACATGGTTCAGGGTATAGCTTTCGGCTTGTTTAATGTATTGGTTAAGGTATCCGGTTTCTACGTCGATCATTTTGTTGATGCGGTAGCCTACGGCAACATAGGCCCGGTTTTGATCAAAGAAATGCTTGTTCACCTTATTTTTATTTTGGATATTAACAAACACCTCATTCTGCAAGGCCAGGAACGGGCCCTTGCTAAATACTGCCGAATCGTTTTTAAATGGTATTACCCCTCTTGCAAAATACCGGAAACGTTGCGAAAAATAATGATCGTTCTTGTTGGCTGCAGTGTTACCCAAAAAGCGTTGCTCCCAACGGAACCGGTGCGATACCGCGATGGTTTTACCCATCTTGTGCGAGTAGGTGTACTGCTGCCAGATGCGGTGCTCAGGCCTGAAGGTTTTATCGCCAGCCGCGGTGCGGCCACTGGTAGCAATGTAGGCATAACCTAATGCTCCTACTTTGTTTTTAGCAAAATAGTAATTGGCAGACGGGCGCAGGAGCACATTTTTTAAATAACTTATCTGATCATGTGAGCGGAGCTGCCCATCAAATGAATAACCCCAATGGTCTGATAATTTTTGTGAGTGAAACCATGCCCCCCATCCCGAAAACTGATTATCCTGCGCAAATAGCTTTGCAGGCACTATAAATAATAAAACAATAAGAACTGATAATTTTTGCTTCAACTGCATAGGTATTAGTATTTGTTAAGGTTAATTACTGTTAATCTTTAAATCGTACCAGGGTTTGACGGCCCAAATCAAACGTTACCCTGAACGCTTCCTGATTGCTAAAATAACCTGGTGTTTGGTGCAAACTTAAAATAAATTGTCCTTTTATGCGCTTGTATAAAAATGGTGTGTATATCAGATCCATGCGGTTATAGGTTTTCTTTTCAAAAAACGAATCGCCATAAATGATATGGCTGCCCTGGCCTTTATAAAACTCATCAAACAAGGCAAAGCGGCGCCAGCCCAAATATACACTTGCCACAAAGCCGGCAGGTTTTTGAAAACCATCCAAACCACGGGTACGTTCAAATGACATCATTCCACCTGCCTCAAAGCTTAGCGAATCCAATATTGTTTTGTGGCTAAAATCAAGCCCTAACCTAATCTGACCGCCGCCATTATCCTGTATATGATCATTAGGGATAGGAATGGCCGGCCCGGCATCATGCATCAGCAAAAAATAATGCGATACATAAAATGGTCCGCTAAGACTTGGCCTGTATTTCCCTGAAAAACCGAATAAAAACTGTTCACGGTCGGTATTGGTTTGGCGGCTCACCCAATCAATCCAACCGGTTTCGGTAAAATGCTCATTGGTATATCGCGCCAGTAAACCTTGCACATTGGGGCGATAATAACGTAAAGTATCATTCAGTAAAGCCCGGGGATAATCGGTTAGTAAACCTTCGCGCGGAAAAGCACCGGCATTAAACAGCCAGTTTTTGCCGGTATAGCTATAATAAGCAACCGGATCAACCTTTAAAAAATAAGGCTGGGCGCCAAACTCATGAATGCCGTTAACACCCACAATGAAGTGATGAACACTATCAATATTCAAGCCCAGGTCAAGTGCCGTACGCACACCCGAGTAGGTACGTGACCGTAACACAAAATCCTTATACTCGCGGTTATCCAGAAAACCCATTCCGTTAAAATGGATATCGAGACTATTTTGCGCCAAAGCAGCGGTACTGCTTATGATGGTTATGATTGCTAATAGGTATAGTTTTTTAAACATGGGGTTATTATTTAACTGTTAAACTTGTAAAACCACTGTTCCTGCTCCCTACAAACGGATCCGTTCGCCAGGAAAAAAACAGCGCATAGTTCCCCTTTTTCATGGGGGATTTGAATGTAAATTTATAATGTGCCTGTGCACCGGGCTTTAATGGCGGCAGGTCATAAAAATCGTTCCCGGCCGACTGAATCTCCACAATATCCGCACCGAGGAAAAAACACACCTCAACTGTAAGCGGATGCAGTGCATTTTTATTACTGAAATCAATAGTGAACGGATACGGATTGGTGATGGTTAAGTTAACCGACTGCTGTTGCCCGGGTGCCGATGTGATACTATCGACCGACGCTTTGCATATCACCTTTTGATAGGTACGTGCATCCCTGATCCATCCGCCATACCACTTACCTGTAGTGGTAATACTATCAGTACTTACGTTAGGCCATTTATCCTGTGTAAGGTAATATACATCGGTATGCTGCAGGCTATCTTCAAAGGGCCACATATCAAACTGGGTGGTGCGGTAATACCGTGAATCGTACGCAAACCCTTTTAACGAGTTGGTATAAAAACAATATTTTGATGGATTTTGATATTCATCCCTCATCACCACATAATGATCGCCTGCTTTGGCATGTACTGCCTTTGCCCAATCCCTGAAACCGTAGTAGCTGGCCAATTGCCCGTTCTGTTTTAAAAACGAGAAACCCGCCACCAGGCATAACCTGAAAGCAACAATAAGCACGATGTTAACCACAGCCAACCAGTAAAGCCATACCGGGTTAAATTCTTTTTGTTTAAGATTGATCAGGGCCAGCATAACCAATGGCACAAAAGCTATCAGCGTATAATGCGGCTGCACATTTACTTTAAGGGTATTCAGATAAAAGAAAACAAAAACACCGGCAGCATTCACCATGAGACCGCGCATAAAGGCGTCCTTAATTTTGGTAGTGAAAGCCTTGTAAAATATAAACCAGCTAATGAGCGGTCCGCCGATGAGCAGTTGCGCAAGCAGGTAATTAAAGCCGTAAGTAATATCAAAACCACCGCCAGAGCGTTCGAACAAATTAAAATTCACCGCCGGGAAATTGTGGTGGTACTGCCATAATATATGTGGTACAAACAAAGCCAGAGCCAACACTACGATCAGGTAAAACGAGCCACGCTTTAACAGCTTTAAGTTTGATAGCAGGGTAAAACCTACAAGCAATACCCCATGGTACTTACTATACATAAGGCAAGCCACTACTACGCCAAGTATCAGCGCTAATATCCAGCTATCATGATCAAGGTATTGCTGGTAAAAAAAGTAGAACAAAACGGCGAAGAACAACAGCGGTGCATCGGGCGTGGCGGTAAAGCCATACACATGAAATATCAATATGCCCGCCATAAACAGGATAAACCATTTGGCGCTAACCGCATACCGTTGCAGCATGAGCCATACCAGGTATATAGCCAGCGTGCTTGACAGCAACGTTATGAGCCGTGCGCCCAGTTCATTATGCATCAATGTATCGCCAATGCGGATAAATACAGCCACCATTGGCGGGTGATAATAAAAGCCCCAATCCATCATCCGCGAAAACACCCAGTAGTAAGCTTCATCGGCATGGAGCTCCAGGGTGCTGGCCTGTAATACGTTTAATGCTGTCCACAACAATAAAAAATAAATAATAGGGCGGTTATACTTTTCCGTTGCCTGTTTATTATTTAAGGTGGTGTGCTGCATTAATTATGATAAAAATTGAATTGGCAAAGGTATGATAAAAGATATAAGGCATAAAGCGATCGTAATCATCATTAAGTAAATTGATCAAATAATATCGCTAATCTTGGTAATTTAGCTTTCCTGATAATCCACCTCATAATCTTCATCAATGCCCGAGTCAATACAAATCATAAAAGGCCCAAGAACTTTCATACTTAACCTGGTTAAGGATCTAACCGTTGAACAGCTTAACCATATTCCGCAAGGATTTAACAATAACCTGATCTGGAACCTGGCCCACATCATATCCGGCCAGCAAGGCATCTGTTACGCGCGTGCCGGGCTGCCTATTGTTGTGGACGATAAATACTATACCCCCTATCGCCCGGATACCAAACCCCAGGATTTTATTGATGCGGATGAGGTAGCAATTATCAAGGAGCTATTCCTATCAACGATTGACCAACTGGAAACCGATATACAGAACAATCTGTTTGTAAATTATCCCGCCTGGACCTCCCGCTATAATTTTGACGTGAACTCGTTTGATGAAGCTATGGATTTTTTACCTTTTCATGAAGGGTTGCATGCGGGCTATATGATGGCTTTGAAAAGGGCGGTTTTGAAGGAGCTGGAATAAATTATCCATATTAAGTTACCGTCACATCAATTGCGAGGCACGAAACAATTAGCCTCACCCAACCCTCTCCAAAGGAGAGGGCTTTAGAATGCTTTTTAAAGTCTCCCCCTTTGGGGGGAGATTTAGAGGGGGCTTAATCAAGGTTCAGACAAACAAAAAAGGCCTTCTTGTAAAAGAAGGCCTTTAATATAATAAGTTTATAAATAATCATTAACCTGCTAATGCCGCGGCACCGCTCACAATTTCGGTAAGCTCGGTAGTGATGGCTGCCTGGCGGGCCTGGTTGTATGAAAGCTTCAGGGCTTTTAACAAATCGCCTGCGTTTTCAGTAGCCTTATCCATAGCCGTCATACGGGCGCCATGTTCAGATGCATTTGAATCCAACACAGCACGGTACAACTGGATCTTGATATTTTTAGGGATCAGCTGTTCTACAATTTCCTCTTGCGATGGCTCCAGGATGTAATCAACATTAGCAGTTTTTGTTTGCTCCTGTTTTTCAGGTTTTGGCACCGGCAATAATTGCTCGGCAATTAAATACTGTACTGCAGCGTTCCTGAAATGGTTATAAACCAGCTCAACACGGTCAAAATCACCATCAACAAAACCTTTCATAATGCTTTCGGTAATTTTTGAAGCATTTTCAAAGTTAAGGTCAAGGTACAGATCGTTATTGTTGCCAATTACGTTGTATTTGCGTCTTTGGTAATACTCCTGGCTTTTTTTACCAATGGCCACTATCGAAACATTACCGGCCTGCAATTGCTTGCTGTATTTTTCGGCGATAAGGTTGTTGGCTGTTTTAATAACGTTGGCATTAAAAGCGCCTGCCAAACCACGGTTTGATGATACCACAATCACCAATATGCGCACGGGCTCGCGCTCCTGCAAATAAGGTGATGAGCCATCCTCTAAACTTTGAGAAAGATTTGCCAGCAGCTCTTTAAGCTTATTAGCATAAGGGCGCAATTGAACGATAGCATTTGTAGCGCGCTTTAACTTGGCAGCCGAAACCATTTTCATGGCCTTGGTGATCTGCTGTGTTGACGACACAGATGTTATCCTGTTTCTTACTTCTTTTAAATTAGCCATTCTTCTTATGAGGTTCGGGGAGCGGGGTTCGAGGTGCCGGGACTAATTTTCCACGCACCTCGCAACCCGCACCTCGCAACTTTAATTAATATCTTCCTGCCAGTTCTTTTGCTACTGTTTCCAGTACGCCGGTTATCTGGTCGTCAAACTTACCTGCTTTAAGGGCAGCTAATACTTCTGGATGACGGGCTTCTAACTGACTGGTATATTCTACTTCAAACTTCCTGATGTCTTTTACAGGCACATTACRCATCAGGTTTTTAGTACCTAAGTAAATAATGGCAACTTGTTTTTCAACAGATACAGGTGAGTACTGACCTTGTTTCAGGATCTCCACATTACGTACACCTTTATCCAGTACGTTTTTGGTTGATGCATCAAGATCTGATCCGAATTTAGAGAAAGCCTCCAGCTCCCGGTATTGAGCCTGGTCAAGTTTTAAAGTACCTGCTACTTTCTTCATTGATTTGATCTGCGCGTTACCACCCACACGTGATACCGAGATACCTACGTTAATAGCCGGACGAACACCCGCGTTGAACAGGTTTGATTCCAGGAATATCTGACCATCAGTAATAGAGATTACGTTGGTTGGGATATAAGCAGATACGTCACCAGCTTGTGTTTCGATGATAGGCAATGCGGTTAATGAACCACCACCTTTAACAATACCTCTGATAGATTCAGGCAGGTCATTCATCGCCTGGGCGATAGAATCATTTGCGTTGATCTTAGCGGCACGCTCTAATAAACGGCTGTGCAGGTAAAACACGTCACCAGGATAAGCCTCGCGGCCCGGTGGACGACGTAATAATAACGATACCTCACGGTAAGCAACAGCTTGTTTCGACAAATCATCATAAATGATCAAAGCCGGGCGACCAGTATCACGGAAATACTCGCCGATAGCAGCACCCGCGAAAGGAGCAAAGAACTGCATGGTAGCAGAGTCGGCAGCACTTGCAGATACAACGATAGAGAATGGCATAGCGCCGTTTTCTTCCAGTGTACGTACAATGTTTGCCACTGTACTTGCTTTTTGACCGCAAGCAACATATATACAGATAACTGGTTTCCCAGCATCATAAAATTCTTTTTGGTTAATGATGGTATCAATACAAACGGCAGTTTTACCAGTTTGACGGTCACCAATTACCAGCTCACGTTGTCCGCGGCCAATAGGGATCATCGCATCGATAGCTTTAATACCGGTTTGCAAAGGCTCGGTTACCGGCTGACGGTAGATAACACCTGGCGCTTTACGCTCTAAAGGCATTTCATAAGTTTGACCTGTGATAGGGCCTTTACCATCAATTGGGTTACCTAAAGTATCAACAACACGGCCAAGCATACCTTCGCCTACGTGAATTGATGCAATGCGGTTGGTACGTTTTACTGTATCACCTTCCTTAATATCGTCAGATTTACCTAACAATACTACACCCACGTTATCTTCTTCAAGGTTAAGAACGATACCTTGCAATCCTGTGCCAAATTCTACAAGCTCACCTGATTGTACTTTTGTTAATCCATAAACGCGTGCAATACCATCACCCACCTGGAGTACAGTACCTACTTCTTCTAATTCAGATTCTGACTTGAAGCCTGCCAATTGCTGACGCAAAATTGCCGATACTTCGTCTGGTCTTACCTCTACCATTGTTTAAAATTTATTTAGAGTTTTAGTGTTAATATTAAACCGCCTGTTCGGCAAATTCTTTCTTTAATTTTTTTAAGCTCGCTGCAATGCTGGTATCAACCTGCCTGTCGCCTACTGTTAGTACAAAACCACCAATTAATGATGGGTCAACCTTGGCTTCCAATATTACTGTACCACCAACTGCCTTTTGGACTTCGGCTACTATAGTTTTCTCATTAGCTGCCGATAGTTTGGTAGCCGAGGTAACTTTAGCTGTAGTGATATGCCTTTTAATATTATACAGGTTAATGTACTCAATCGCGGTAGTGTATAAAACCTCGCCACGACCTTTGTTAACCATCAGTTTAAAAAACGCGATAGTAGCCTTGTTCACCTTACCCAAAAACACTTCATCAAGTATTTTTATTTTTTTAATGTGGGCGATGATCGGGTTGCTCAAAACAGCTTTAAGTTCGGGGCTTCCCTTTAAGGTGTGTAAAAAAAGATCCATATCGGCTTTGATCACATCAACAATATCTTGTTCCTGTGCAAGGTCAATAAGCGATTTGGCGTACCTGGATCCTACTGTTAATTCTGACATGTCTTTTTTATTTCGAATTTTCGATTTCGGAATTTTTTATTTTGAGTTTAGGATATTTTAACTTCGGGAGCTGATCAGGAAATAAATCCGGAATCGAACACCCCAAATCCGAAATCTCTATAATTTCACTTCCTTTAATAGCTGGCTAACCAGTTCATCCTGTTTTTGCTGATCTTCAAATTGCTTGCGCAATACTTTCTCGGCAATTTGTAATGATAGTGTAGCTACCTGGTTTTTAACATCAGCCATCGCGATTGATTTCTGGTTGTTAATTTCAACACGGGCCAACTCAATCATGCGTGCACCTTCTTTGTGCGCCAGTTCCTTAGCATCTACAATCATTTGCTCTTTAACTTTGCGGGCCTCAGTTAATATCTGATCGCGCTCGGCACGGGCCAGTTTCAATAATGATTCATTCTCATTAGTTAAACGGGCCATTTCTTCTTTGGCAGCTTCGGCTTTTGAAAGTGAATCTTCAATAAAGCGTTCACGATCATTAAGCGCGCCTAAGATGGGTTTCCAGGCAAACTTTCCTAACAAAAACAACAGGATCGCAAATGATATTGTTGTCCAAACAACCAAACCAAGATTCGGGGTAACTAATTCCATAATTTATGTAAGCTATTACTTTATATGTTATTCTTTTTAATCTGATTAAAACAAGCCMGGAGCCAATCGCCCCGGGTTGTTCATTTTTTCTTTAACCCTAATAATTAGAGTAAAGCAACTACCACAGCAAACAAAGCAACACCTTCAACAAGGGCTGCAGCGATGATCATGTTAGTTTGAATTTTTGAGGCAGCTTCTGGCTGACGGGCGATACCTTCAACGGCTTTACCACCGATTTGACCGATACCGATACCAGCGCCAATAACAGCTAAGCCAGCACCAATTGCACCAATTTTTTGAAGCCCCACAACGCCTGTAGCAGCGGCTTGTGCAATTGTTCCGATCATTCCAATCATTGTCATTGTTTGATAATTTAACGTGTATGTATATATATTATAATTAATTCAGATTAATGATGATGCTCTTCAACCGCCATACCAATAAACAGCGATGTCAGCATCGTAAAAATAAAGGCCTGTAAAAATGCCACAAGCAATTCTATACAATCCATAAACACCACAAACGGAACAGATACAGTTGCCATCCATGCTGTTTTAAAGATAAAGATCAATGATATTAAGCTCAGTACTATAATGTGGCCCGCGGTAATGTTCGCAAACAAACGGATCATTAACGCGAATGGCTTTGATATGATACCAATAATTTCAACCGGAACCATGATGGGATATAACCAAACTGGGATATCGGGTGTGAAAATGTGTTTCCAGTAATATTTGTTACCGCTAAAATTGATCACGATCAGCACAATTACCGATAATACCATAGTTACCGCGATATTACCGGTAAGGTTAAAACCTCCCGGAAAAAACGGAACCAAGCCTAACAGGTTGTTGATCAATATAAAAAAGAAGATGGTTAACAGCAAAGGCATGTATTTAGCATACTTTACACCAATGTTAGGTATAGCTACATCATCCCTTACAAAAAGAATAACTGGCTCCAATAATGACTGTAAACCTTTTGGCGCTTTACCTGCGCGTTTTTTATAAGATGAGCTTATGCTAAAAAATACGATCAATAATATGATCATACCCATCCACATACTGGCAACATTGCGGGTTATTGAAAAATCATAAACCTTAGCGTCCTTATTAACTTCACCAGCTTCATCAACGGCTAATATTTTATTACCCTCAAGCTTGTAGTTGTAATACTCGCCTTTGTGAACGGGAGCCTCATGACCTTCTTCATGATGAAGGCCTAATTTCTCTGACGAGAAAATTTCCAATCCTTTATCAGTATACAGGATAACCGGCAGTGGAATGGCAATATTTCCGAATACATGCATGGAGTGCGAATCACCAATATGTTCAAATACGACCTCTTTTGGATCAAACGGCTTTTCGGTGCCTTCGGCGGCTTTTTCCTGCGAAAAAGATAACACAGGCTTAACACAAAACAGCAAAAAAAGCGCGGAAATCAGTAATGGTTTAAATATTTTTGAGTTCAAAATCGAGCAATTATTCATTCAGATGATGTTTTCTACCTTATTTTTTGGTTGCGCAAGTTACGTAATAGGCCATAAATTTCAAAGGCCATATTTAAGAAATATATATAAAAAAAATCGCCCACAAAAACATACCGGTTTACCTTGTTTTTTAAAAGGAAAAACAGAGCAAAGAACATACAGGCCAATAGCTTAACCGTAGTAGCGGCCAAAAATGCCTGAGCATACATTTCTTTGTTAATTTTAGCCACCATCAGGATAGAAATTACCGTTAAAAACGTAAGTCCCGAAAGGAAAAAAAACAACAGCCAGAACTTTGGGGTTATCAGATTGGTATGGCCGGTATAGGTTAATACCAACGGCGGTACCGCTATAATAATAATAAACAATAAATAGGATAATACAGTAGGTAGTAGTTTCAACTTTTTACAGATCTGATAACAATATATAATGCAATAAAAACCCCAACCAGCGATAACCCCGCTGTTGCCCACTTTACAGTATGGCCGGTAGCCTCATCAATTTTATACCCGGCAAAAGCAAAAACACCTATAACAGCAATCATCTGGAAAGCTATACCGCTAAATTTGGCATAACTATTTACCCGCCTGCCATTTTCGTCATCTTCCTGCTGTTCATTTTTAGCCATGCCGCAAATTTATTAAACCTATTGTATAATCTTTAGTATTTTAGCAATGCTTTTAAAACCAACATCTTATTTTGAGGCAATTACCTATAGTTTCTACGTATAAGAGCAGTAAATTTTTGCTGTTTACATTTATAATTATTGTTGCAGGATGCTCGCTCGAAAAACAAAGCGGCTTAAACCGTTCGCTGCAAAACCTTACCGCGCACTACAATATACTGTTCAACGCCAATGAATTATTGCGGCTTAAACAGGAAAGCTATGCCACATCGTTCCATGACGGGTACACCGAACTGCTGAACGTTTACCCCGATACCACCAGCCAGAGCGCCACTCCTGATAAGGATATGGAGGCCGTTGTTACCAAAGCCAATACCATTATTAACATCAAAGAACAAAGCCATTACATTGGCGATGCTTACCTGGTTATGGGCAAAGCAAGATTCCTGGAAGGCAGTTATTTTGACGCGGTGGAGTATTTTAACTACGTGATACGCTCCTTTGGCAATAAAACAACGTTAACCCAGCAGGCCCTGATTTGGAAAGGCCGGTCGCTTTTATATTTGAATGATCTGCCGCAGGCTAAAACAACCATCGATTCGGCAGTACAGAACATCGATCCTAAAAAACTCAAAAAAAGCTTCGCGGCCGATGTATACGCTACCAGACTGCAATACAATATCAACACGCAAAACTATGCCGAAGCCGAAGAGGATGCTAAACAGGCTATAGCATACAGTACCGTAAAAAGACTAAAGCTGCGCTGGATATTTATTTTGGCACAACTGCAGGAACTTAATTTAAAACCTGCCGATGCCTTTGATAACTATACGCGCATTGTTCAAAGTAATGCATCGTTTGAGATGGCTTTTAATGCCAATTTAAACCGCATACGCATACAGGATAACCGCAATGGGATTAAGCTAAGCAAAATAGACCTGCTGCGTAAATTATTAAAGAACCACGACAATCTTGATTTTAACGACCAGATTTACTACCAGATAGCAGGACAATATTATGCCGCCGGCGATATTGATAACGCCCTCAAAAACTACAAACTATCGGTACGTTACAGCACCAAAAATCAAAACCAGAAAGGCATATCCTATCTGCGTATTGCCGATATTGATTTTAAGAACAAAGCCGACTATGCCGGTGCCAAATTATATTATGACAGCACCCTTACTTACCTGTCGCCCGGCTATCCGGGCTATCAGCTCATTCTTAAAAAGAGCAACAACCTGCAGTTACTAACCGGCCTGCTCGAAACCATAGCCCGTGAGGATACCTTACAAATGCTGGCCTCGCTTGATGAAAAAACACGCATATCCCATATTGACGCCATGGTTGCGCGTAAAGCAGTTCAGGAAAAAGCCACTGCCGAAACAGCCGTGAGCGCCGGCGATCCATTTATCAATAGCAGCTCACTGGGCAATAACAATCCTGATGCTCAATCGCCAAACAGCCAAAACACCGCGAGTTCATTTTATTTTTATAATAATAACGCGATAAGCCAGGGCTTTGCCTCATTTAAACGCCAATGGGGTAATCGCAAGCTGGAAGATAACTGGCGGCGCAGCAAGCGTTCAAACAGTGGCATGCCAGCCAATACCGGGCCTTTGGCACAAAACAGCCCTACGGATAAACCAGTCAGTCAGGCCGGTAAAACAGGGGATTCAGTAAATAACAATGGTTATAAACAGCAACTGATCCGTGACCTGCCGCTAACCCCCGATCTGCTTAAACAATCAAACATCCGTATTTATAACGCCTACCTTGATCTGGGCAACCTATACCGCGATGTACTGGAAGATAAAAAGGAAGCCATAGTCATTTTTGAAAAACTGCTTGCCCGTTTCCCGGATAGTCCTGATAAGCCTGCTATATTTTATAACCTGTACAGGCTTTATACTGATATTGACGCCACCAAATCCGAAAACTATAAGAACCGGATCCTGAAAGAATATCCGCAAACCGCGTTTGCCAAAATCATTCTCGATCCTGACTACGGCAAAAAACTAAATGATGCCAATGCCGGGTTCAATGTATTTTACAACCAGGTATATGACCTGTACACCCAAAAACAATATGCCCAGGTTATCAGCAGTGCCGATGATCTTTTAAAAAGATATCCCGACAACCGTTTTTCGGCCCAGTTATATTATTTAAAAGCCATTGCTGCCGGTCACCAGGAAAAGCTGCCGCCTTTTATGGCCGATATGCAGCAGATAGTGGATAAATATCCCGATGATTTGTTAGTAACCCCATTGGCCACCCAGCACCTGGCTTATATTAATGCCAACAAAGCCGAGGTAGCTGCCAGGTCCGTTGTATTAGCTGAGGATGATCCTAACGAAATACCGTTCACCCCGCCTGTAGCTTATCAAATACAAACCGAATACCGCAAAGGCTTTATCCCATCGCAACAGGTTGAAGAGTACAGACACCCTGTAAGTGCACCGTTAAATGGATTGGCGCCTTCATCGGCACAAATCAAGTCGCCATTAGGCATTCAGCAAGGAAAGTTGGTTGATACACATATACAGCAGCCGGCGTACCAGCTGCAGCAGGCTGCACAAACAAACCCCGACAGTGTTGCTGCACCTGCCAAAGCCGAAATAAAAGCACAAAATATAATATCCATATTTTCAAAGCGCGATAGCAGTAATTATTATTTTGTAGTAAATGTTACTACGGGTACAACTAACCTGGCCTCTTCACGTTTTGGTATAGGGCAGTTTAACCGCACCCGTTTTTCGGGCAGTACTATTAAGCACCAGTTGGTTAATGCCGGACCTGATGACCAGATAATTTATGTAGGCCGCTTTTACAGCCTGGAAGATGTAAAAAAATATGCAAGGGGCATCATTCCGCTGTTGCCTGATATTATGAAGGTACCAAAGGATAAATACAGTTTTTTTATCATAACAAAGGAAAATCTGGATAAATTAGCCGATCAAAAAACAGTAGATAGTTATATTGACTATTACCAGAAAAATTATTGAAATGAGAACCACTAAGCCTAAGCTTACCCAGCAGGATATAAGAAGATATAATTGGTACATATGGCGAACCGTATTAGCCGGCTTTGTATTTGTTGCCATCATGATAGCGCTTACTATTTTTGATGTATTTGGCCAGTTACCCGCTTTTCGTGACTTAGAAAATCCTAAAAGCAACCAGGCATCAGAAGTAATATCGTCTGATAAGCAGGTTTTGGGTACCTATTATATCCAGAACCGCTCTAATGTAACTTACGCCGGATTATCGCCCTATGTGGTTAACGCGCTGGTAGCTACCGAGGATAAACGTTTTTTTGAGCACTCGGGTATTGACTTTGGGCGCAGCTTCACCATTTTTCTGCATTTGCTGGTAGGACAAAAACAAGGCGGAAGTACCATTACGCAGCAATTGGCGCTTAACCTGTTTTCAGAAAGGGCGGCCAATCCGTTTAAACGCGTTATTCAAAAAATGCAGGAATGGGTAACCGCGGTTAAGCTGGAACGTCATTATACCAAACAGGAGATCCTGACCATGTACCTTAACACGGTTGATTTTGGCGCATACAATACTTACGGTATAAAATCGGCAGCACGTACTTATTTTAATACCACGCCCGATAAGCTTACGCCCGATCAGGCTGCCCTGTTAATAGGGATGGTTAACGGTCCGGGTATTTACTCGCCTATAAGGCATCCCGACAATGCCCTCAGGCGCCGTAACCTGGTACTTAACCGTATGGTAGAAAAAGGTGATCTGAACGAAGCCCAGGCCGAGGAGTATAAAAGAAAACCACTTGGCCTTGACTTTCATCCCAACAATCATTTTGACGGGCCGGCTCCATATTTCAGATCGGTACTAAAAAAAGAACTGCAAAAACTATTTAAGGAACAAAGCATTAACCGGCCCGATGGTACGCCTTATGACCTTGACCGCGACGGCCTTAAAATATATACTACCATTGATGCCACCATGCAGCAATATGCCGAAGAAGCGCAGCAGGAATATATGCGTAACCTGCAAGTGCAGTTTAATGACCACTGGCGCGGGCAAAATCTGGCAAGAAACATCCATAACTTTAAATATCTGATTAACCTGGGCATGCTAAAATCAGACAGGTACAAAATGCTGAAAGCCCAGGGAATGAGTGATGAAGATATTAAAACAAATTTTAACACAAAGGAAAAGCTGAACCTGTTTACCTGGCATGGCGACATCGATACGTTAATGAAACCTATCGACTCTATTGTTTATTGTAAAATGATGCTTCGTAATGCCCTTATGAGCATGGATCCTACAACGGGTTATGTGAAAGCCTGGGTAGGCGGTACCAACTTTGAGCATTTTAAGTATGATCAGGTTAAAAACGGTACCCGTCAGGTTGGTTCAACAGCCAAACCTTTCACTTACGCGGTAGCTATTGATAACGGCTATTCGCCTTGTATGAAGATCAATAATGTGCCCGATACCATCAGGGGTTATGGGGCGCCGTGGTGCCCGCGCTCGTCGCCGTCAGAAACCATACCTGGCTTTATAACCCTGCGCCAGGCTTTGGCCCATTCGCAAAACTGGGTAACCGCCCACGTTATGAGCGAGGTTAAACCCGAGCCGGTTGTGGAACTGATCAAAAAAATGGGAGTTACCAGTGCGGTGCCGCCTTATCCATCCATTTGCCTGGGTACGTTTGATGCTTCGGTATTTGAAATGACCGCCGCATACTCGGTATTTGCCAATCATGGCCTGTGGACCGAACCTACTTATATATTACGTATTGAAGATAAAAATGGCAACGTGTTATACACCCACACCCCAAAAGTGGTGCAGGCCATGAACCCTCAAACGGCTTATGTAATGACCTACATGCTTAAAGGTGTAATACAGGACGGAACTGGTTCAAGGCTGCAATGGAAATATAAACTTAACAATCCTATAGGTGGTAAAACAGGTACTACCAACGCCAATTCCGATGGCTGGTTTATGGGCATAACCCCGCAACTGGTTACCGGCGTTTGGACAGGCTGCGAAGACCGCGACATTGCCTTTCAATCAACCCGGCTTGGCGAAGGTGCTAACAGCGCCCTGCCTATATTTGCCCTGTACATGAAAAAAGTATATGCCAACGCGGCCCTGGGTATTAAAAAAACCGTTGATTTTGATGCACCCAAAAACGGCGTAAGCATTGTACTGGATTGTAATCAATACAACCAGCAGCAGCAGGGCGCTACTGAGGTGGATAAGAAATTGGATTTCTAAAGGAAGCTAAAGTAATTATTATAAAATTTGTTGCGGGTGGTTGAGTCCGGTACGTCATTGCGAGGAACGAAGCAATCTCTATGCTATACAGAGCAATTAGTTAAGTGATGAACTTACACAGCTGACCTGCCTAAGTAGAGATTGCTTCGTTCCTCGCAATGACGTGGACGTGGCCAAACATAAATAAGTCAATGACAACCTGTAATTAAGCGATGAGTGAAAAATTCGACTATAAAGTTGCATTAAAGAATATACCTCATAAACCCGGTGTATACCAGTATTGGGATAGTGAGAATGAACTGATTTACATTGGTAAAGCTAAAGATCTGCGTAACCGTGTTGGCTCATATTTTAATCAGGATATACATATAAATGCCAAAACCCGGGTTTTGGTATCAAAGATCCGCAATATTACTTTTACTATTGTTGATACCGAGGTGGATGCCTGGCTGCTGGAAAACAGCATGATCAAAAAGCACCAGCCCCGGTACAACGTAATGCTTAAGGACGATAAAACCTATCCCTGGATCATTATCAAGAACGAGAACTATCCCCGTATTTTCTGGACCAGGCGTATAGTAAAGGATGGTTCAAAATACCTGGGGCCCTATGCATCGGTAAGCATGATGCATAATATTTTAGGGCTTATTAAGGAAACCTATCCCCTGCGCACCTGTAACCTGGCACTTACGCGCGAAAATATTGATAAGGGTAAATTTAAGGTTTGTTTGGAGTACCAGCTGGGCAACTGTAAGGGCCCCTGCCAAAACTACCAAACAGAGGATGATTATGACAATGGCATTGAGGAGATAAAAGATATCCTGAATGGCAAGATAGGGGCCGTGCTGCGCCGCCTTAAAGGCGAAATGGATATTGCCGTTGCCGAATATAACTATGAACTGGCGCATCGCCTGAAAAGGAAATTCGATCTGCTCGAAAATTACCAGAGCAAATCAACCATTGTTAATTCGTCTATAACTGATGTGGATGTGTTCAGCATCGCGTCTGAAGAGAAGATAGCCTTCGTAAACTTTTTAAAGGTGATGAACGGCACCATCATTCAAACGCAAACCATCGAACTTAAAAAACGACTGGATGAGAGCGACGAGGAACTGCTCACCCTGGCTATATCTGAGTTCAGAAGCCGTTATAACAGCGATTCCAAAGAGATCATCGTACCCTTTGATATCGATCTGGAAGATCATCCCGGCATAAAGTTCACCGTGCCCAAACTGGGCGAAAAGCGGAAACTACTCGATCTGTCGCAAAAGAATGTACAGTACTTTAAAAAGGAAAAGATAGACCAATACGAAAAGCTGAACCCAGAGATCCGCACCGAACGTTTGCTAACCCAGATGATGAAGGACCTGCGTATGAACCAACTGCCCCGCCATATTGAGTGTTTTGATAACTCCAACTTTCAGGGCAAATACCCGGTATCGGCCATTGTTGTATTTAAGGATGGCAAGCCGTCGAAAAAGGATTACCGCCACTTCCATGTAAAAACTGTGGAAGGACCAAATGATTTTGCTACCATGGAAGAGGCCGTACACCGCCGTTACCGCCGTATGCTTGATGAAGGTACCGAACTGCCTCAACTCATCATTATAGATGGTGGCAAGGGTCAGTTATCATCGGCTATGCACAGTCTTAAACTGCTGGGTATTGATAAGCAGGTAACGGTGATAGGTATTGCCAAACGCCTGGAAGAACTATACTATCCAAACGATCAATACCCCATGTACCTGGATAAAAAATCAGAAACACTTAAAGTGATCCAGCATTTGCGCGATGAAGCGCACCGTTTTGGGATAACCTTTCACCGTAAGATACGTGATAAAGGTACCCTGGCCACCGAGCTGGAACTGATTGATGGCATTGGCAAAACCACCGCCGAAAAGCTACTTAAATACTTTAAATCGGTAAAAAAGATCCGCGAAGCCAGCGAAGAAATGCTGCTGGAAGTAGTAAACCTGAAACAAGCGAAAGCAATATTAGGATACTTTGGCGGAGAGGTGGAGACAAGTCAAAATTAAAAAATACCATCTCTTACCCGTTGTCTGTGTCCTCACAGACAACAGAATTAAGATGAAAGAGCAGAGGGCAGTGCGATTCCTTCCCTCGGGAAGGGGGAGGTAGGGGTTTAATAAACTATCCATATCCCACTTAAATACCCGTAGGTAACAGGGTGTATAAACCCCTCCCTGCCACATCACAAACCAACGCACCCCTCCCGTGGGGAGAGAACTATAACGGCGATTAGTCCGTATCAATGTTAGTTTATAAATCCATAAAAACAAAAAAGCCAAAACTCAATACCCGGAGGCTCTGAATTTTGACTCTAAAATTTAGGTTTGTAATTGGTTAGTATGACCAAAGGTTAAGCTCCCAGTCCATCAGGTTTTTTTTGACCCTTTCTGATTCATAAAGCTTATCAATACCCTGGGCGTAATCTTTTATACGTTCGTCCTTATCGTTACTTTCTTTAACAATATAACTGGTAAATATTCTTTTCATAAAAACATCGTCAAAGCTCAAACCGGTTGCATCACTGTTGCGGCTTACTACTTCTTTTGTAGCCAGTATAGGTCTTGCTTCGGGAAAATAGATCCAGAAAGCGGGCTGGTAATCCAGATCGAGGTTACCTGCTTTAGGTTTAATCAAAGGCGCTATACCTACAATGCGCGGCTCAAATACAGAACGTTGCCTGTCAAAAACCCAGTCCTCCTTAATACGGAACTTAACAACACTATCGGCATTAAACTCACCGGCCACCAGGGTTGATGAAATTTTGTTACCATCTTTATCAAGCTTATCAACCACGCTGCTATCGGCCATGCGTGAGCGTGCCTGCTCTCCGGTTAACGGAGTAGTAAAGCTATCGCCTCCCGGATCATCCTTTTTGCCCGGCGTTGGATCGTAAGCGGTTAATTCACCAGCAGCAATGGCATCAAGCAAAACATCTATCAAACGGCGTTTTGGCGAAGCCAGGTATTGGTTCATTTTTTCGCGCAGATCAATTTCGCGCCATATACGTTTAGCAAAAGCTACATCACTTTCGCGCAGGTTTGGGTATGGTGTAACCCGGGCACTTAAAATATTGTTCTTTTTGTAATAACCATCAAGCGGTCTTTCAAAAGGCTTATTAGGGTCAAAACCCTTGCGCTTGGTAGTATCAGTAACCGGCGGCTGGCTTACTACGTTATCCTGCTGACTGTTCAATTGCTGCTGTTGAACGGGCTGTTGCTGAACTGGTTGCTGTTGAGTAGTAGTAGCAGGTTTCCTGGTACGCTTTTTAGCCGGGCGTTTCTGGGCAAATGCCGAAACACAGATTAAGCAAAGCACAACTACCAAAATTTTCTTTTTCATACGCTTTTAATTTGCGGATAATACAATGGGGTCAAGTCCTCTCGGCGATCCATCGGGGCCAACTGCAACAATATCCTTAAATATAACAGTAGAACCCGGTGTAACGGTGTTCATTGCAGCACGCATAGCACTTGTTAGTTCAGCTCCGCTGCCTGATAATATAATGGCATCCTGGCGGGGCTTTACTATGAGTACGGTAAAACGTGTTACGTTAAATTTAGCATCAAAATCAAAATTTTCCAACTTGGCAAATACCCTGTCCTGCGCCCTTAGGTTAGCAGCACTGGTATTACCGCCGCTTCTGCCGGCAAACTGTGGCTTAGGGTCAGGGATCCGTTTAACACGGAACTCAGATGTACCCAAAACCATGCCTTTATCGCCCAAAACGGTAACCCTTGCAGTACCAATACTACTTACTGTAGCCGTATAATGGCCACCGCTACCGTTTATGGAACCTCCGGACATGCTTACTTTCATACTTTCTTTTGGTACACCCGGCGCCGATACTGAAAGCGGGTTGGGTACGCCTATATACAATACGTTCATTTTATCGGGCGATACTACTGCCGATGGCTTTGCAACCATATAAGTAGCAGAAATTGGATACACCTTAGGAGGACCTTCCACCTGTTTTACAGATAAATTACCTGACCATGTATGTAAACCCTCGCCGCTTGCAGTGGTTGTATAAGTACCTACACCATTTGCAGTAGGTATTGATGAACCACCTACAGTAATAGCAGGGTTTGAGTTTTGATCATACGCGGTTAAATAGATCTCGGCTTTATACTGCTGCCCTGCCAAAACATAACTGCTCGGTGCAGATATTACCGGTCTAAACTGATTTAAAGTTACCGATGCCACATCAATTTTTCCCAATATCTTTTTCACCACTTCGTTCTCCGCGTTTTTATTATCCGCCTGTATTTTAGCTAATGTGGTTAAAGCTGCCCCCAACGGGATGCCATCACCAAAGTAAGCCTGCTGCCAGGTTTTCTTTTTAGGTCCAATGGCATTCAAAGAAAAATTAACACCTACACTATCCTTACCCAATAGTTGTAATAAGCGTGCCCTGGTGCTTTCAATTTTCCCTTTTAATACATTAGCTTTTTTAGCATTGATCATCACTTCGGGCGATATGTCAAGGCTTTCCCTCGCATCCACATCATTAGTTTCTGCGTTAATTCCTCCACCCCTTTTAATTAATTCCGTTTTTAATTCTTCAATGTACCCATTCAGTTCATCAGCGGCTTTACTTGCATCCTTTGCTTTTGTTAACAATTGATTAGCTTTTTCGGGCTGCTCTTTTAACTTGGTTGCTTCAAAGGCCGAATAGGTACTTTGTAAGCTGGTAGTAACATTAGTTCTTGACTGATCTAAACTGTTTGTAATATTTCTAAATGCATCTAACAGGCTATCCGGAACATTAAGGGCAATTAAGCCTAAAAGCACCAGGTATAATATACCTATCATCCGCTGTCTTGGGGTTTCCTTACCTCCGGCCATCCTACTATAAATCTTAGCTTGTAAAAATTCTATTAATTATATTAATTAACACGAGGCTGGTTCATTGCTGTAAGCATATTACCATAAACCGAATTTAACGATGCCAGGTTTTTAGCTAAACGCCCCACTTCTTCTTTAAACTGTTTTGAATCGTCTAATGATTCATTAAAGTTGTTCATGGTTAATGACAGGTTCTTGTAAAAGTTGTTCATTGATTTTAAATGAGCACTTGAATCCTGCAATTCCAGTTCATAAACAGCATTTAAATCAGAAAGGTTACGTCCCAGTTTATTTACCTGCTCATGGTATGCTTTTGAATCAACATTTGAATTGGCCATTTCGGCTAAATTGGCTGAAGCTTTTTCAAAAGCGTTGCTCAATTTATCATAGCTTGTACCTGCGGTCTTAACTTTTTCGGTAAAGGCAATGGTTGCTTCGCCGGCATCGGTCACCTTTGATATAGCGGCCACTTTATCGCCAAATGTTCTTAGGCCATCACCCAGGCTACGTACCAGTTCAGGCCCTATTTTGGCATCTTCCATCATTTTATCCAAAGCTTGTGTGCTTGAAGCATTGCTGCTGATTGGCCTTACTGAAGCTTTTGGTAATTCGCCTTTAAAATCTTCGTTTAGTTCGGGGTAAACACGTACCCAGTCTATATCTTTCTCTTCCCGTTGAAAACCTAATAAAAAGAATAATATTGCCTCTGCTCCTAATCCAACTGTTATAAATGTTGACGCCATAGGCCAGTGTTGTATTTTAAACAACAAGCCTATAATTACCACTGTAGCTCCCCATGATACTACGTTCCCTATTCCGTAAGGTTTTTTCTTCCCTGCCATAATAATTCAGAAATAACTTTTTTGTAGATGTTTGTTAATTAGTTTATCGTTTGTCTTTAATATCTCTTCCCAGATACTGTGTTACACAGCGGAAACCAATGTATGATTTCGCGGTGTCCTGGTATTCATAGCTGCGGGTTGCGTTTTGAAGGAAATATCCTATATCTTTCCATGACCCGCCGCGTACAACTTTACGTTTAAGTACTTCAGGATCGGTGGCTTTAGCTTCGTAGTTAAATGTTGGTGCAAGATCGTGTACAAATGATGATGCAGATTCGTCGAACGTTGATGATGTCCACTCGGCCACATTACCAGCCATATTGTACAGGCCGTAATCATTAGGAAAATAAGAGCGTACATTTACGGTGTATGCCCCGCCATCATCAGTATAGTTACCACGGCCGGGTTTAAAGTTGGCCAGCAGGCAACCTTTTGCATTTTTAATATATGGGCCTCCCCATGGGTAATCGGTACCTATCCTGCCACCGCGGGCTGCATATTCAAATTCGGCTTCGGTAGGGAGTTCATAAGGTAAACGGCGGGGTAAACGGCGCGAGGCTTTATAAGCCTCATTATAACGGGTACGCCATACCGTAAATGCCCTTGCCTGTCTCCACGTTACGCCAACCACCGGATAGTTGCGAAAAGCCGGATGCGAAAAATATCCTTCAACCATAGGCTCATTGGCAGCGTATGAAAAATCGCTGAGCCATACCAGTGTATCCGGGTAAACGGTTACAGTATCATGCAAAATAAAATCAGAGCGCCTTTTGGTTTTATCATTTTTATAAGTGGCCGCGTCGCGCAGCACCATCAGCGAGTAGTTGTACTTTAATAAACGTATGTCAATCTCATTACTGTCAAACACCCGGTCCTCGCCCTGGTAATACATGCCTTGTAGTTTTGACGCGTTCCCGGCCTGTCCTTTCTTATCACTCCAGATAGGGTTTCTTTTTACATAGGCCCAGTTAATGTACTTTTTACCAGTAGCATTGGCATTGGCGCCCGCGCCCTTTGGTTGTATATAATACTTATTGTCGTTAATGTAATTGGTAATAGCTATGGAGTCGCGTACCCAGTAAACAAACTGTTTGTACTGACTATTGGAAATTTCGGTTTGATCCATAAAAAATGGAGCAACAGTAACCTGCTTGGTTTGTGCTATTTGCGCGAATGTTACATCCTGATCGGTTTGCCCCATCAGGAATGTTCCTCCCGGAATATAGACCATGCCGTAGGGCACTTCTGACCTGAACGACCGCTGCGGAACTCCTGTTAGTTCTCCCCTGTCACCGCCTTTACCGCAACCACTCCATACACCACCAGCTAAAACAACTATTAATAAGTATATCTGCTTCATTTTAAAAATCAAAATTCAGTTATATAAACTATAACATATATGACCCCCCGAATATATCAAAATTTGTGCTATTAAAGCCAAAAAACATTTTATTTAAGCTATATTATAGCCCACTATATGCCCTTTGCGTTATTTAAACGACAAGATATTGAATAATAAACGATTATCCAACTAATTACAATGATGAGAATTAGTTGGCATTATTACGCTAATATTTTAAAAAAAGTTGCGATGTGCGCTAATAAATCCGGAATATTTATTTGTTTACCAGCTTAACATATTGCTCAATAGCCATGGTCATTGATGGTGCCGCGGGGGTTGGTGCTGGGATATCCAGAATCAGTCCGGCTTCGAGCACCGCTTTATGGGTTGTTGCACCAAAAGCAGCTATACGGGTATTATTTTGTTTAAAATCGGGAAAGTTCTTGTATAATGACTGGATACTTGATGGACTAAAAAAGGCTATTACATCGTAAAATACTTCGGCCAGGTCAGAAAGATCACTGCAAACTGTGCGGAACAATACAGCAGGTGTAAAGTTATAGCCATTCTCCAGCAAAAAACGTTGTGTTTCCTCGGCAGCAACATCTGAACATGGGTAAAGGAATTTTTCGGCCGAATGTTTTTTCAACACTTCTGCCAGGTCGGCAGCAGTTTGTTTGCCAAAAAATATTTTACGCTTACGGTATTGAATATATTTTTGCAGATAAAGAGCAATGGTTTCTGAAAGACAGAAATATTTCATCTCCACAGGCACTTCAAAGCGCATTTCTTCGCAAATGCGGAAAAAATGATCAGCGGAGTTACGGCTGGTAAAGATAACAGCGGTAAAATCACCAAGGTTTATCTTTTCCTTTCTAAAATCCTTAGCCGGCACGCCTTCAACATGAATGAATGACCTGAAATCAATTTTCAGGTTTAGCTTTTTAGCCAGTTCAGCATACGGATTCTTATCGTTCTCAGGTTTTGATAAAGTAACTAATATACTTTTAACCTTTTTATTTCTATCTTCCAAATCAGTTCTTTTAACTACCTAAATTTTAATATTCAATGCCTTTATCAAAATTAAAATGGGGCAAATTTCGAGGGCACAAAGATACGTAAATAAATAAAACTTATGAAATCGAAAAGTAGAAATTATATTTACGCTGCTCCTGAGATATTGCCATACAAATATTATTACGATTACAATAAGTGTTACTGTAAGCAATACGGGTACATATTGGCTCCCCAGCAGGCTAAAACAAATTACTACAGGTAAAAATATAAATGCTATATTAAAATACGTAAGGTGCAATATGTTCAGGTATTCGCTTACCAAACGGTTAATATCAAACACAAAACCTATAAACTTAAGCACCAGAAATTTTAGCGCAAAAAGAGTTATGAGTATTGTAGTAAGCGATATGAAAAGGCTGCTGCCGCCTACTATGTAATAAACCCCTTTATAGGCTGCCAGCTGATATAAAAAAAGGCCAAACGTTGAACAAAACAGCAAAAACAGGCCTACAAAGGCCCAGAAGCTTACAAAGCCCTCCTCTTTACCAGCCTGCGATAATATGCGTTTATTGTAAAACGATTGCAGCACATAGCTTACGTCTTTATTTAAAGCAATATTAAGTATAGCCGTGTATAACAGTAAACCTATAATGATAACAATGATCCAGGGATCACGCAGGGGGCGGCTATGCCCATCCTTAACCCGGCCTTTTGATTTGAGGTGAATATCTAAAAAACCGTAGCCCTTATATAAGCTGCGCGCCAGCAAACTATCAGCAAACTCGCTATTGGTTGCAGAATCTGGAGCATGTAAATAACGCATGGCCAGGGAATCGGCAACAAAAAGCTTGCGGGCCTGCATGGCTGCCGCCACCGAATCAAGCAGGGAGGCACTGCTACTCTTTATAGTTTTGGGGGCTGTAGTTTCGGGGCTGTTTGCTACCGTGTCCTGCTGTGCAAATGCAGCAGAACAATTCAGTAAAAATAACAGAAAGCACCAGGCAACTAAACGCATTTGCAGCAAAATATAAACCCCGTTAATTTTGCTGCAAATTTATTGTAATAATTGGTTGTTTTATAAATGCCTCATAAAATTATAACAGCAATATAATGCGATTAAATATCAATGCTTTCACCTATTTGTGGCAGATACAGCGTTAAATCAGATTTTTCAAACTCCTGAATTGCATCAGCTTTATCGATCTTAATAAATCCGAACGTGTCATAATGCACCCCTATAATTTTTTTTACCTTAACAAATTGAGCAGCTTCAATGGCGTCTTCTATACCCATAGTTAACATATCACCTATTGGAAATACCGCGAAGTCAAGATCGGCCCATTTTGGGATCAATGTCATATCTAAAGTAAGTGCAGTATCGCCGCTGTAATAAAAGTTACCACTGTCGGTTTTGAAAACAAAGCCACTGGGCACCCCTGCATAACTTCCATCGGGCAAACTGCTGGAGTGTTGTGCTATTACAGCCTTTACTGTTCCAAAATCAAAGGTAGCTTTACCTCCAGGGTTTAACGGATGTACATTTTTAACCCCTTGCTTGCTAAAATAATCGTACAATTCCCAAATACCAACAACCAGCGCGCCTGTGCGGTTTGCAATGGCTACCACATCAAGCATATGATCAAAATGGCCGTGTGATACAAAAATGTAATCGGCTTTAATCTCATCAATGTTGATGTCTTTTGCCAGTTCATTTCCCGAGATAAAGGGATCAAACAAAATATGTTTTCCGCCTGCCAAAACCGAGAAACATGAGTGACCGTAATAGGTAATTTTCATCTTTTTGTTTTTACTGTAAATAATATTTTTCGAATTGTTTATTTCAAGAGCCCTATAATTTTTCGCTTATCCACATAGCAAAGCTATCTGAACAATTGCTTACTTTAAATTATTTTAGCATGTTGACAACGGTGTGACAAAATGAACTCACGTGCGTGATCACTATACAGTTTCAACAAAAACGAAGATGGTAAAAGCCTAATGACAAAGCATTTTAACGGGCCATCAATAAATAAGAACCTTATTTAACCGGTACACCTGTAGCTGCCCAAAAAACAAGGTATCCGCCAACGGTTTTTTTAACCTTAACGTGTACCAAAATACGTTTTGGATTGGGGTATATATTAAGCGCATCAATATTATGATGATTTATCTCAACCATTTTGTTTTGATTATCCCACTTACCCAGGTCATGCACCACATAGCTTAAAACGGTATCTCTTGCAACAATATCATTGTAATAATCAGGCAGCCAAAAGTCTTTTATTTCCACGCCATCTTTATAAGTTAATTCAAATTGTAGCTGCGAGCCCCCTTCGGCACTTGTAAGACTTAAATACATGCCCATATATTTTTTTTGTGGCACATAAAATCCAAAACTACCAGCACCCGAAACAAAATGGGCCTGGTTATTAACCCCGTCGCTGTTTGAATAATGTAATTTAATAGCAGGATGCGCGGGTGTGGCATCTATAAACGGATCATTTGGCAATGCATGCGGGTCTTTATCTTTATTAAATAAAGCGGCTTTCATAGTCAAATAGCCATCTCCCTTCCCGTCGCCATCAATTCCTTTGGTCCAGGTTACCAGTTTACCATGGGTCAGGGTGGTTACCGGGCGGGCATTTAAAAGCGTGTCAATATTGATCTGGATGGCTCGGCCCGGACGTTGCGCGTAAGCAAGGGTGGTAATCAGGCTACAAAACACTAATACTGTGGCTATTTTAGGTTTCATTTAAGGGGATACCCGCATAAACGGATATATAAATATACCTTAAAAATGATGGTTATCAAATAACTAACCTTATACATCCGCAGGCGATATATCATCATCGCGTTTTACCCAACATGTTGTCAAAGTATTTTTCTATTTCGTTTACCGCGTTTTCAAGTCCGTTCTCATTTCTGATTTGCCTGCCAATTGTTATAATATTATTTTTTATTTCGGCTGTTTGAACTTTTATTATGGCCGAAATCAGATTTTCAGCTTTGAGTTTTTTAATTGGAATATGAACACCCAATTTCCTCCGTTCTATTATTTTCCCCCAGGTTGGCTGGTCGGTATAAAATGAAATAATAATTACCGGCAAATTGTTTCTCAACATAGTTGCCAGTGTACCCGCGCCTCCGTGAAATATTCCTACTTTACATTTTGGTAAAATTGCTTCATGGTTTACATACTTTATTACAAATAGGTTTTTATGAACCGGTAAGTTATCAAGCAACGACCAACCCGTACAAAATAAAATCCGCTCCGCGGTTTGTGTCAAAATATCACTCAATATGTTTATAAGTTTCCCCACGTTTCCAACACCATTACTGCCAAAGCCAATGTATATTGGTTTATCGCCTTGTGATAACCAATTATTGAGTTCGTTTGGTATTTTATCCAAAAAATGATTTTCTCTTTTCTCCACCGGAACAGTCAAAAAGCCTGTTATTTTATGATAGTCTTCCCAATCTTTGGGCTGTGGGATCAAACTTGTGCTTATGCAGTATAAATCTAACGGTTTTTGTTTGCCGATATAACTTATCAGGTTTTCCTTCAAAACGGGCAGCCCTAATTCTTGCCTGAATTCATTGGTTTCTTCTTTTACAAATTTCCAATAAAAAGCATGTGCTAATTTATAGGTCAGCTTATTATACCAGGAAAAATTTAAGAAGTCAAAGTCGCTCAACGGAAATTCATTTGTAGGAACAACAGGTGGCATAAAATAGGTAAGGGCAACTTTTTTATTTTGTTTTTCGGCAATAGCATTTACAATAGGAAGAGTAGCTGAATTCGCTATAATAAAATCTACTTTGCTGATCCCTTCAAGGTAAGTTTTTCGTAAAGGGGTCCTTATTTCATGAAGTACTTTAAAAAAATACTTCATCAGTTTAATAGTATTCTCTGTTTGAAGTACACTTTGTCCCTCGGGCGAATTCATCATTTCTTCGGCGTTTCCATATAGCGGATGAAAAGCAACTCCAAAACCTTCAACAAATTCTTTAAAATTCTCTGGTGCAGCTAATGTTACCTGATGCCCCTTATCTATGAGTCCTAATGCCAGGGCAATATATGGTTGTACATCGCCTCTTGTTCCGTAAGTAAAAATCCCGATGTTCAATTGTGATAAGTTTTAATTTACAAATGAACTAAATTATAAAAGGACTTCCTGCTGTATTTGAATAATCTTTAGACAG
>NZ_JBFUJG010000036.1:0-52118 GCF_056401495.1 Mucilaginibacter sp. P4_E8 | reverse complement strand
GGATGATATTGAGAACGAATTAATCGAAACAAGAGTTCAATTAAACCATTTAAGGCTTTTCTCTAAAGCCAATGCGGTTTTACTTCAACGAATTTTAGAACGTTATGACGGAATCGTTGAACAATTATTTGACCTAAATAAAGTACTTTATCTTCAATCATCAAAAAATATAAGTTTTGTTGAGCCTAAAATGAATTTATTATTTTTATTAACCACGTCAATAAAAAATAARAGGAATAATTTTAATAAATCAAAATTCCGTTTACTGCTTTCCGTAAATGAAGACATTAATAATTATGGGCTTTATTTAAAAGAAAAGGGGAAAAAGGATATACTTTGATAAGTGTTATATTTATTTTTAATTATTTATCCATCTCTCGGTGATATGTACCATACTGGGTCGGGAGTTTCCCCCTCACCCAGGTCAATAAGCTGTTTTGCTCAGGAACGTTGTGAAACCGGCAATACTTACAAAGCCCCAATATATTTAAACCAAAGTAACAAAACCTGGCTAAAAACCAGGTTTTGTTACTTTGTTCAGAAGTGAACTTGTAGGGCTAAGTGCCCTGTCAATCGGCTTAAAGAACGCAGGCGCCAAAGGATCGGCGAGTATTTTTTGAACCGCCAGGTCAGCTCCATATTTGGTAAAATGATTTTCGTCAAATAAGTAAGGTGCATTTTTAGCCGATAGCGTAGTAAAAGGTATGCGGTTAATAATATCTATATAATTATTTGGTAGCCCAGTTATCAGGTGATCATTCATGGCGTATGACTCGGCTGATATGAATTTACCGAGTAACTTAATATCATATTGTAACTCCTTGGCCAGTATAACAGGATAAGGTAATTTGTAAATTTCATTTTGCCCAATAATGATAACTTTAATATGATAGCGGTTCAGGTACTCAATGGTTTTATCAAAATCAGCAACAAGTTGCGGATAACCACCTTTATATTTATACCAATTGGCGCTAAACATTACACCGTCAATTTGCCCGGAATTTTGCGGTATAAAATTAGTATACAGGTAGTTGATCATATCATAACATTTGGGTGCACCATTTTTTCTCATCAACGGATAGCAACCGCTTGATGTAGCCTGGATCAAATGCACATTCATTTTGGCAAACTGTTCTTTAAAGGATTCTGAGAAATGAGCTGCATGACTATCGCCGATAAGTAAAATATTTTGATGTCCCGGTTGTAATTTAAGACAACTTGCCATATTAAATTTTTCATCCTCATCGTACGTTACATTCACAAAGCAGCATCCATGATCAAATTGCTTATCCCTGTCGGCAAAGTGGGATCTGTTATAGTTGGATAAATAAATGGACTGGCGGCTAAATAATATCTCGTTTAAATTGGTAAAACTAAATACAAAACATATCCCTGCAACAACAGCCATGCCCGCAAGTATCCGTTTGCTATTAGTAAATTGCATAGATTCAATATACCTGTACGACAAAAACCCCAATCCTAAAGAGATGATGATCATACAAACAACTGTTAAAAAGCTAAGTTGAAAGCCTAAATAAAATGCGATCACATAAACGGGCCAATGCCATAAGTATAATGAATAAGATATTTTTCCGATGAATTGAATAACGTTATTAGATAGTAATTTGAATTGATTATAGTTGGAGGTGATGATGATGAAAGTGCCAAATACAGGCAGCATAGTAAAAGAACCCGGCCACCTCAAACGCTCATCAAGAAATACAAGACCAGCCAAAAGCATAAAATAACCCAAATAGGCAACATACTTTCGGTATTTGAATGATTTAAAATTATCTTCGAGCAGGAATGCGATACCGCCAAACATCATTTCCCATGCCCTGCTGGGCAGAAAGTAGAATGAGGCTGAGGCATTATGTCTGGTTAATAAAAAGGACCCGACAACAGAACATAGCGTAATTCCTATAAAAAGAAATTTAAAAACCGATTTCTTTTTAACAATCTTATGTAATAATAAAAGAGCTACCGGGTAGATCATGTAAAATTGCCATTCTACCGATAATGACCATGTATGCAAAAACATATTGGTATCCGACAAAGGGTCGAAATAACCAGAATGTGCCCAATAATAAATATTTGACAGGAAAAGTAAACTCGCAGTGCCATTTGCCTCAATTTTCTGAAAATCATCCGGGAAATAGATAAAAAAACCAATCAGGGTAATAACCAGCACTAAACCTAATAATGCAGGTACAATTCTTTTAAGTCTTTTACCATAAAAATCTACGAACGAGAAATTCCCCTTGTTCATAGCATTAATAATTATTCGGCTCATGAGATAGCCGGATATAACAAAGAATATGTCAACACCTGAAAATCCCCCGGAAAAATACGGAACCTTATAATGAAAAAGAAGAACCCCAAGTATGGCAATTGCCCTTAATGCATTGATATCATATCTGAAATTTAATTTTGCAGCAGAATTTAGGGCCATGAAAAAGGTTTAGGTGATCACATTTATTAATGATCTGGGCCAAGCTACCTATTTTAGTTCACTTATCAGGTGATATTAAATGAAATAAAAATATGGGCTTAAACCCATTCTAACTATTGTCAATAAATAATTTAGACAGGATTTTAAGTAAACTAATTGAACATGCTCCGGAAAGATGTTAACTTGAAAAGGATTTAACAAAAATTTATTTAATCAACCTTTTACCCATTATCACCAGTAATACAGTGTTAGCCCAATATTAATATGACCATAAAAGATGATCTTCAATTAAAGCTAACCCACTTTGCGCAAAAGGGACGCTGGAATAATACATTGGTAAAAATCGTATCGGCTCATTTGWTTTGGATATTGGTTATTAGTGGGGTTGTACGGTCAGTATATTACTCGGTACTGCTAAACACTACAGCCGTTGATACCCCATCCTATATAACCTATCATGCAAATATATTAAAGGGTGAAACCGACGGCCGCAGAACACCTGTTTATCCATATTTTATAAAACTGATAGAATTGTTTGGCCATCAAAATTTAATAAACCATGTAGTTACAGTCCAAATCGCGATCTCCTTTTTATCCATTATCATATTTTATAAGGTAGTACGGGCCATTTTTAAAAAACAGCCTGTAATGTTTGCAGCATCGTTACTATACGGGGTAATGCTGCCGGTTATCAACTTTGATAAAATTATTCTTACCGAATCGCTTTCTGTAATCTGTAGTTTGATCTTTATTTATATGGTAGTTAGTTACCTGCAAAAACCCGGAAACATTAAAGCCTGGATGCTTACTTTATATGTATTTATTGCCATCATGCTGCGTCCTTCCTTCATTTATCTATTGCCATTGGTAATAGCTTTTTGGGTTTTAAGATTAATGATCTTTAAAAAAGATTGGAAAATGTGTTTATCGGGTTTAGCCGCATCGGTTGTTGTTATCCTCTTCATATCGGGCTATTCGCATTTAAATAAAAAGAACGTTGGCTTTAATGGTATTTCCCAGGTAAGCAACAATAACGAAATGGCTGTTATTGTTAATGCAGGTATGTATATGAACGGGAATGATCCTGAAATATCCGCAGCTATAAAAAGTAATATAAACCTGCAACAAAAAAGTGCTGGTCAAAGGGTTTCCGGAATAAATATTATGGCCAAGTATGAACCGGAAAGGGTTCATTCATTTATAATTAACTGCATAAAAAACCAACCCGTAGTTTATGCACAATATATTGGGGGTAAGCTACTTGATTTGCAGGCAGCAAATATATTTACCAATTATGCGGAGCACAAACTCACCGTTTTAGCATTCAGAGTGGAGAATATAGAATACTTAGTATTTTGTATAACTTTTAATATCCTTTATTTTTTTATCATGCTTGACCTGGTATTGATTATTGCAGGGTGGATCAAAAGAAAAATGGTGCCCTGGTTTAAAATAGTTTTATGGTTACTTATTGCAGGTCAGATAGCGGTAGCCGTAATAGGTGGCTATTCCGAATATCAACGCCTTATTTTAGCCACTATGCCTGCACTCATCATCCTGGTGTTTTCCTATATCGACAAAATATGCTTTGCAATAGACAGCGATAAATTACAGCATTATCCCGCATCGGTTTAGGTCATAAAACCCACGATGAAAAACACAACAATATGATCCTGGCTAACTGCTGTATATCAGCACAAATCCTGATCAAAGACTTATATCAACCTTTTTGCCAGTTTTAACCGCCAGATAAATAGCATCAATGATCTTTAAATCTTTCACCGCTTCTTCGCCGTTTACGGGTACAACAGGCTGATTGTTTGAAAAGATGATCCCGGCCATCTCATCCATTTGTACGGTTTGATGAGTGGTAATAGGCTGATTCAATTCACCTTTATGTGTACGCCCCTGTATTGGGCCATAACCCGTGGATGGTTGTAATTCAGCAAACCCCTTTTCACCGTCAAGAAAAAAGCGGTCAAGATTATTCATATTATAGGTTGACAGGCATGATGCCACGGCTCCACTCGGAAAACCAAACTGAAATTGAATGGTTTCATCAACGCCTTCTTTAAATTTCACAGTATCCGTTTTGGTTTCCTGCGCTGTAACCCAAACAGGCTCTTCGCCAATCATATAGCGCGAACCATTGATGGCATAAATACCTATATCCATCATAGCGCCGCCGCCGGCAAGTTGCTTATTTAACCGCCATTGTGTAGGATCGCCAATTTTAAACCCGCATTGGCCCTGAAAAAACATAATTTTCCCAAACTCGCCGGCTTTCCTCATCCTGATCACCTCAAGTGTTTTAGGTTCAAAATGCATACGATAGCCCACCAGTAACTTCACATTAGCTTTTTTACAAGCGTCAACCATCTCCTGCCCTTGCTGAGCATTTACCGACATTGGTTTTTCGCAGATGGCGTGTTTGCCTGCCTTGGCCACCCGTATTACCTGGTCATGATGCAGTCCATTCGGGGTTATAACGTATACCGCATCAATATCGGGGTTGTTTTTAATATTGTCGAAATTTTCATAATTGTAACAGTTCTTTTCAGGAATTTTAAATTTGCTTTGCCAGTCTTTAACCTTTGAAGGCGTACCGCTTATTACGCCAACCAGCTTGGCTTTTGTACAGGATTGCATGGCTTCGGCAACCCGGGTGCCATAACTGCCAAGCCCCATAATGGCCACCCGTAAAACCGGCCCATCATAGGCTTTATTACGATCGTCTGTACAACTTGCAAATCCCGAAAGCGGGGCCAAATGCAAGGCCAAAGCTGATACTCCTAATTTTTGTAAAAAGTCCCGACGTGAATTCATAACTGCGTGATTTTATATTTGGTTTACGATTACAATTTACACATTTCTGATAGAATGCTTTAACAGCCATAAATGTTTTTTAAACATTTATGATTATTAACTTAAACACCTACCCCTGTATAAGTTATACAGTTAAAACCCCAAATTTTCAAACGAAAAATGTCTGAAGTTTAATAACCAGATGGGTTGAGCACCTGCGTTGTTTACTATAATGGAGCTTAAGAACCCACATTTTTTCTAATTTCGCTGTCGAATGAACAGGATTATTTCATCTTCCACCGTTACACCAACCTGAGTAGCAGGGGTTGACTACTCAGGGCAATGCAATTCTTGCTAAGTGTTTTTTTGCTATTAATTCACTTTTTATTTTTCAACCTAAACCAACATGCTATGAAGGCTTACTTTAATTTATTTGATTTTAAACAACCCATAAACTATAAAAACGAGGTATTAGCCGGACTGACAGTTGCAATGACTATGATGCCGGAATCATTATCATTTGCTATCCTGGCTGGTTTCCCGCCGTTGGTGGGCTTATACGCTGCATTTATCATGGGTTTGGTTACCTCCATCTTCGGCGGAAGGCCTGGTCTGATATCAGGCGGCGCGGGGGCAACTGTTGTTGTGCTGATAGCCCTGATGAAATCAAATGGACTTGATTATGTTTTTGCTGCAGTGGCTTTAGCCGGCTGCATTCAGATACTGATTGGCTTATTCAAATTAGGCAAATTTATCAGACTGGTTCCGCAACCGGTGATGTATGGCTTTGTTAACGGATTGGCTGTTATTATTTTTATGGCACAACTGGAACAGTTTAAGACGGTAGTTGGCGGTCATGAATCCTGGTTAACTGGTTCCCCGCTTTATATTATGGCAGGACTGGTTGCTTTAACTATCGGCGTTGTTGTACTGTTGCCACGTATCACTAAGGCTGTGCCACCATCCTTAGTAGCTATTATCGTGGTTTTTGTAATTGTACTTTTATTTGGAATCCACACCAAAACGGTAAGAGATATTGCAGCGGTAAGCGGCGGCTTCCCGCCGTTTCATATTCCATCTGTGCCATTCAATCTGGAAACATTAAAAGTTATATTTCCTTATGCGCTCATCATGGCAGGTGTTGGTTTAACCGAAGGGCTGCTGACCTTGAATTTAGTTGACGAAATGACCGCTACCCGGGGTAATAGTAATCGCGAATGTATTGCTCAGGGCAGCGCCAATATCCTAAACGGGTTTTTCTTTGGAATGGGCGGATGCCCGATGATCGCGCAAACCCTGGTTAACCTTTCTGCCGGTTCAAGGGCAAGGTTATCAGGCATCATAGCGTCGCTTACTATATTTGTAATTATCCTGTTTGGAGCTCCTATTATTGAGCGTGTACCCATGGCCGCTTTAACAGGTGTAATGATCATGGTGGCCGTTGGCACCTTTGAATGGGTAAGTTTTCGCATAATCAACAAAATGCCCAAGCAGGACGTCTTTGTGGGCATACTGGTTGCCTTAATCACGATTTTGCTTCATAATCTCGCTTTAGCCGTTTTGATTGGCGTTATCATATCTGCTTTAGTGTTCGCCTGGGAAAGTGCCAAAAGAATCAGGGCCAGGAAATATATTGATGAAGCAGGTGTTAAACATTATGAGATATTTGGTCCCTTATTTTTTGGATCGGTAACAGCCTTTAACGAAAAGTTTGAAGTACTGACCGATCCTGAAGAAGTGGTGATCGACTTTAAGGAAAGCAGGGTGTCAGATATGTCGGGCATTGAAGCTTTAAATAAACTGACGGAACGATATCGTCAGGTTGGTAAAAAACTACACTTGAAACACCTAAGTGACGATTGCCGGCTACTGCTTAAAAATGCTGCTGATGTAATTGATGTGAACATACTTGAAGATCCTGCCTACCGCGTCGCCACTGAAAGGTTATCTTAGTGTGATGATTGTAAAGCAGTTTCCAGCTAAACATACATATATCTTTAGTTAGAAACTGCCAGAGCCTGGATCTACTCAGAACGCGGCAACAGTATAAACCGGGGTTTTCTTGTTATTATACCCAGTTTTTTTCGATTTTTTCACCAATGATCTTTAGGACATCATCAGGTAACGTACCTGGGTTTTCGTTAACCCATCCGTTAGTATCGTGGTGTATCTCTGTTACCAGCTCATCATCAATTAGCACTTCATATACCCTTTCATAGGGCACTAAAGTACATTTTACTACATGTCCCTTAAAGGTTAAAGGGAAATTGAATGCATGATCGATTTCCATAACGCTAAGTTTTTGTGTATTATAAAGTTACAAAAAATAACAGGTAAATAACTCATCAAAATACCTGCCAAAATTTTTTTATCAGGTTTATTTAAGATGGTGAGGTGATAGCATCAACCAATGGTTAAATCACACGATAGTTTTGGCTAAAGCCATATAAATTTAACTTATAATCCGTTGGCTAAAGCCAACGGCAATGATAAATATAACGAATCTACGGGGTGGTTTTCCATTCATTGCCGTTCCATTTATGGGACGGATAAAGCAACCAGATATGGGCTTTAGCCAAACCGGATACCGATTTACCTTACGGAATAAAAATGCTGTTCAATACAAAACCATCTATTCTGTTTTTAAACTCTTTATTGGGTTAGCCAATGCCGCTTTTATAGATTGAAAACTAACGGTAATAAGCGTAATAGCTATGGCTCCCAAACCGGTTAAAACAAATATCCATACCGATATTACAGACCGGTAATCAAAGTGCTGAAGCCAGTTATGCATCAGGTACCAGGCAAGCGGACTGGCTATTAAAATTGATATGGTAATAAGGCGGATAAAATCGGTTGATAGTAAGCTCCAAAGATTAAATACCGAAGCTCCAAGAACCTTTCGTACCCCTATTTCTTTTATGCGCTGCTCGGCCATGAACGATGCCATACCAAACAGGCCCAAACAGCTGATCAGGATGGCCAGGCTGGCAAAAAACGCGGCAAGCTTACCTATGCGCTGTTCGTTGCCGAACTTTTTGGCGTACGCCTGGTCGACAAAACTATAGGAGAACGGTTGCTCAGGGTTAAAATGCTTAAATACGGGTTCTATTTTTTCTAATGCCTGGCTTGCGCTTATTTTAGGGTTTATTTTTAGTAATACTGTGCTACCCGTACCCTTATTCATAAAAAATATGGTAGGCATTACCTGCCCATAAGGCGAATCGACAATGATATCATTTATTACACCGATGATCTTAAATTGATTACCATAATAGGTAAGGGTTTCCGCAAGCGGGTTTTTCAACCCCATAAATTTCACGGCGGCTTTATTGATCACTACAGCCATAGAGTCGGTCAGGAACTCACGCGAAAAATCACGACCTGCTGCAAATTGCCAGCCTGCGGTTTTACCATACTCCGGGGATACCCCATTTTGCTTAAAATCAACGCTCAGGTTAGGGTCTTTACCTTTCCATTCAATGGCGCTTGTACTGCCCGCTGTTTCGGTAGGCGCAACATCGCCTTCGGCCATAGATACAACAGCACCTGTTTTAAATAGCTCGTCCTTTACCGCTTCGTAGCTTTTATGGATATCATTGGTACCTATAGGTACCGATACCAATCCATCACGACTGTAACCTACCGGGCGGTCTTTAGCAAATTCTATTTGGCGAAACACCACAATCGTACCAATAATGAGTATAACTGATACAGTAAACTGAACCACCACAAGTACCTTTCGCGGCATAGCTGCCAGTTTGCCCACCCTGAATGATCCTTTTAATACCCTAACCGGCTTAAACGAGGACAGGTAAAGCGCCGGGTAACTGCCTGCTATTAATCCGGTGAGCAAACTAAAGCCAATGCTTAATATCCAGAACAATGGCGAGCTCCAAAGTATAGCCATCTGTTTATCAGCCACCTCGTTAAACACCGGCAAACTTAACGTCACAAAAAGCAGGGCCAATAAAAAAGCCAAAGCTACGCATAGCAACGATTCGCTGAAGAACTGGTAAATTAACTGGCTGCGCAGCGAACCTATCGCTTTACGAATCCCTACCTCGCGGGCCCGTTTCTCTGACCGGGCTGTGCTCAGGTTCATAAAATTGATACAAGCCAGCAGCAACACAAATACCCCAATGATACCAAACATCCATACATACTGGATGCGGCCACCAATATTCTTACCATCTTTAAACTGATCGTATAAATGCCACTCGCTCATGGGCTGCAAAAAAAGCGCGGGTTTCTTTTTAGCCAGCACCGCGTTAACATGGCGCAGCTTAACATCTCTTATTTTTAGCGAAACCGGGGCCATATTGGCATTACCAGCCATCAGCACGTACAGGCTTACAAAATTAGGGCGCCAGGGCTCGTTCATGGACTTAATATCGTTGGCATTATAAAACATTTCCCACGAGCCAATAAACTGAAGATTGGCAAAAGTAGAATTCTGCGGCAGGTCCTGGTAAACGCCCCCAACTTTCACTATGATCTGGTTATCAATTTTCAAAGTTTTATCTACAGCGTCGGCGCCACCAAAGTAAGCCTTGGCGGTAGATGCGGAGATTAAAATGGATGAAGGGTCTTTCAGTGCGCTCCTGCTGCCTGCTAACATATTTAAGGTTAACATATCAGGGCCCTGGTTCTCCATATAACCACCGTTGCGTGTTAGTTTTTTATTATCAAGCGCCACAATATGGTTACCCATCCCTGCGGTCATCACTACGTATTTAAAATCGCTGCTATAGCTTTTGCGCAGTTCGGCAGCTAAAGGATACGGCACATTTTCCCAGGTTTGTACTTCGCCGTTATTGGTAACATTTTGCTTTACCTGGGCTATATGATCGTAATTGGAGGTGAATTTATTGAACGACAGCTCGTCCCAGATCCAAAGACCGATGAGCATGGCTACAGCCATACCAACAGACAGGCCCACAATATTAATAAAGGAGTGAACTTTATTTTTAATTAAGTTTCGCCAGGCAGTTTTAAGATAGTTTTTGATCATGGTTTACGCAATTGATGAAAACCAATGATAAATTTTTATGCCACTTATATAAATATTTACAAATCAAATACTTATGATTAAATTTACGTAATTAAATGTATCATTTGCGTACAGTGAATTGTTCGGTTTCAGTATAAGAAGTACTAACTATAGTGATCAAAAATCTGCCTACCTCTCCCTCCTGATCTTATCGCGGTGCTTGGTACCCCATTCTGCCAGGGTGCGCAGTACTTCGCTCAATGTCCCGGCATAATCCGTTAGCTGGTATTCAACCACTACGGGGGTTTGTGTATGAACAATCCTTTTTACAAAACCATTCAGTTCCAGTTCTTTTAGCTCACTGGATAATACACGGGCCGAAATGCCATCTACCGTTCTTTGTATTTCATTGAAGCGCTTATTGCCTTCTCCTAATGCTACAATTACTCGCAATTTCCATTTACCGCCAATAACATACAGCGAATCGCCGATGGCGTTTAACATACCCGCGCATTCCGGAGTGCTTACCTGTACGCCAGATTCCATAACTACTTGATTTTCATAAAACTATACAAAAGGTTACCACTAACCTTTTGTATAGTACTAATATTTTATAAGCAAATGTAAATAGATTTGTCCAGATAAAATTAAAACGATGAAAAGAATACTTCATATTATTTCGAGCCCAAGAGGCGAAGCCTCCCTGAGCATTAAACTTGGAAATGCAATTATTGAAAAGATAAAAGCTGAATATCCCGGCAGTACGGTAAAAGAAAGCAATTTGATCACGAAACAATTTCCTCACCTGGAAGAAGCCCATTTGGCCTCTTTTTTTACACCTGCAGAAAGCAGAACCCCGGCAAACATCGAAGCTGTAAAACATTCGGACGAAGCCATACAGGAGATCCGCGATGCTGATATCGTTGTAATTGGTGCACCACTTTATAACTTTAGTATCCCCTCTTCGCTAAAGGCATGGATAGATCACATTGTGAGAGCAGGCGTTACTTTTAAATATGATGGAAATGGCCCCGAAGGGTTATTAAAAGGTAAAAAGGTTTATATCGCTTTGGCATCAGGCGCGGTTTATTCAGATGGCCCTATGCAGTCATTTGATTTTGTTGAGCCCTATTTAAAACATATACTAAGCTTTATTGGCCTGACCGATATTAGTGTATTCCGCGTAGAAGGTTCTGCTATACCGGGCATACAGGATACCGCCTTAGAAAAAGGGATCAGCAGCATTCACTTAAATTAAGGTGAACTTTGGAATGTAAAAGTAAAATGAAAGAGGCCGTCTTTTTGAGACGGCCTCTTTCATTTTAAACTAAATATACTGTTGGAAATCAGATCTCCTTAATTTTCTTTTCCTTCTGATAAAACGGTTAACGTCGGGTTATACCTATATAAAGGAAAAAAATCCACATCTAAATTCTTATCAATACCTTTATCATTAAGTAACTGCTGATAGATCTCAGGGTTAGCTATAAATCGCCAGCTTTTATAATCTATAGTTAAATCAGAAAGCCCTAATTTTCCAAAAAAAAGACTGTCTTGTTTATAGCCTATGCCCCCACCCAAGTTATAATAACGCATTCCAAGCGATCTGCCTATCACTGTTATTTCATCAACCAGAAACTTAAAAGGGCTAAAGTGCATATATTCGGTACGTGTCCCCAGTAAATGAGCCTCGATAATGCCGTTAGTTAGCATAACAATAGTGCTTGCCATTACTTTATCGCCATCATATACTATAAATACCCTGGCATCATATTCATCGGTGTTAGTAATTTTTTTGAAATATTCTTCATTAAATAAATAATAGTCTGAAGCACCAATCCTCTCCATATTCTCTTTATAGGCACCAAAAAAAAGAGCAATTGCATCGTCACCCCTTTCCTCAATAAGCCGGAACCCCATTTTCCAGGAACGCTTTATGGCATCAATGGTTGATTGCCGGTACTTTTTTCGCTGAGCTTCTATACTTACAGACAGATCTAATACAACACTGAGACCATTATCATATATCCCACCAAACCTTTCAAGCAGCAAGGGCTGTTTAAAAAAGATATGCAACCTCGAAAATACCGATACGCAGTTTTCAGCTTTAAGGTAATCAAGAAATGCACCTTTAAAATTTTCCATTAATGAATCTTCCAGCTGCTCCATTCTTTTATTTGAGATCGGTCCGGTATAGCCATATACACAAGTCAGGTCGCAATATACCGTTCCCGGGATCTGCCGTTTAATAAGCGGAAAAGCTATGTAATTTTCATTCTCAATGTATACTACTAAAATTGGGCTGCCTGATGTATCCAGCGAATGGTAATGCCAGGTATGGTAAAAATCATATTCAGCAGAATTTTTAACATAAAAATTCCACTCCGTTTTATCGTGGATGGTTAATAATTTAAGCATGAATTATATTTTTAAATCAGCAATCAGACTTTAAGGCATAAACATCAGTACCCGAGGAGTTTACTACCTGGGGCTTAATAATTATAGTATATTATTAGTACTATCCATTGCTTCGCCATATCACATACATGATACTATTAATTATTAAACAACAATTTTAACAGATGTTTTTTATTTTAACATACTGCTTTAATTGTAGCGCTTTGTGACATAATTCCAAAGGATTACGATACCTGTTTATTTACGTTGCCTATTAGTTATACGTTGCCTGTGCAGTATCCGTTGCTTGTATATTATTTTTTATTTATCAAGATTAAATACGTTGACACGACACAAGAGGCTGTCTCAAAGGGAGAGCCTTTTTTTATTTGAGTAAGTTGTACAGATGGTATTTAAGAAAATTAAAGAATGTTGCTTTAAATTTACCGCTAAATAATGTTTCTATCTCTTCATTATTATGTCTCAGATTATTAGCGTCTGCCGCATTTTATGGGGTAACGTTCCCATACTTGTCAAGATTTGCATGGCACTTAGGACAAGTAGTTCCTCCATATAGAAATTGATTTCCGTTCTCAGGTATCCTTACTATCGGTTGTTTTGTATTACAGACAGGGCAGTAAACCCTTTTTAAGTTTATTCCAAATTTTGATTTATTCTTACTTGCCATTATAAACCAAATAGCAACGCAAATAATGATGATTCCGGTTAAAATAAAATCCATTCCGAATTGAGTTTAAGCATACGCTACATAAAGGTAAAAAAGCCCTCAGATTTCCAAAGGCTTTCGAATAATCTTTCTCATGACGCTCCGATAGATGGGTTTAAAATATGGTTCTTAGACTACAAAAATCGAACTCTTTTATGGATGATTTGTATTGTGCGGCAGGGTTGGAGGATGATATCGTGCGGTGATAACACCAACTATAGGCGCAACAACACTCCTTTGTACAAGCTCGGAGTACCTTCCTTAGGAACCAACATAGCGGGAGCTACATCGGTGTCAGTAAAGCAGATTAATTTAGATGTATTTTTTAATTAAAAGTAACCTTACTTATCTTATTGGCTCCCGAGTTAACGATATATAAATTACCTGAGGGATCGAAAGCAATACCTAAAGGGCGATTAACAGTAGCAGTGCCTAATGGTCCATTGACCAGTGTGGTAAATGATGTACCTGTGATAAGCGTACTCACCTGCCCTAATTTATTTATCATCCTGATCTTGTAAACAGGTGCTCCAAAATCTGCATCGCTAAAAAAGATATTTCCTTTTCCATCGGCCGCTAAAGCCTGGGGGCCAAATATCCGGGCCTTTATGCCTTCTCCGTCGGCAAGGCCGGCTATAGTACTACCTATTACGGTGGTTACAACTCCATCCTGGGTTATTTTACGAATGCAATAATGGTCAGAATCAACCACATAAATATCGCCGGTAGTCTGATCAACTGTAAAACGGGTCATGTAGCCAAACTTAGCTTCCGCTCCTTTACCATCTACATAACCCTGTTCGAATTTTAAATTCCCTGCCAGGGTGGTAACCACACCAGCCGTTGTTACTTTACGCATGGCAGATGCATCGCCATAATAAATATTGCCGTTCGCGTCGTTAGCAATACCGTAAGAGCTTCCTGAAAACCTTGCTGCTGCACCCGTGCCATCAGCAAGCCCTCCTGAGCTGATAATTTGCCCGGCTAATACAGTGACAGTGTTGTCTGGAGCAATTTTGGTTACATTAATTCCGGGCGCCACATACAGGTTTTCTGCCTTATCAAAAGCGATACCTCTAAATGAATTGGACGAAATGTTAACGCGAAAGTCTATCTGTCCGGCATTACTAATTTTATAGATGTTGCTACCATTCTCGCCATAAAGTTGCCCCGAAAAATCAAAAGCTATCTGATCGATAGCAATTGCACCCAAGGAGGCAAAATCACTCATAGTAGCAGTAGTTACCGTAAAATCTGTTGCAGAAGTAACATTTTTGCCATTACTGCTCACCTCAATTTTGCCAGTAGTTGCAGTACCAGGCACTGTTACAACAATTTCTGTTGCATTTACCGAATTAACCCGCGCATTAACGCCATTAAACTTTACAACGTTATTTGCTAATGCAGTATTAAAATTACTTCCTGTAATACTTACTATGCTATTGGGCAATGCCTTGGAAGGCGAAAATGCAGTTATTGAAACAACGGCTTCGGTTGGCGGTTTAGGGTTGATACCTGTGCCTGATTTCGAGCACGATGTTATAAAAACAGATAGTGTGATAAATATGATCAGTGATAAAACGGATCTTTTAAGGTAAAGGCTTTTCATATTTACCCGAAGATAATTTATAATACCCTTACTACCAAACATTAAACTACTAAAAAGCGATTGGACACTAATAAATGGGCTTTGCTATATTTTCAACCTGCAGTCGGTTTTATATTCGCACCACGAAATAAGTCATAAGCAGAAGAGTCCTCAACAAAAAAGCCTCCAGATTTTCATCTAAAGGCTTTTGAATTACTTTGTGGCCTTTTCACTACAAAACCCGAACTCTTTTATAACTGATTGGTTTATTTATATGCTATTGCCGCGCTTGATGGTCCTGCTAATGGAAGCAGTGAGGTTGATTTAAACCCGACAATATTTGCCCACCTGTTAAAGTCGGCAAATGTGTAATCAAATCCTGTTCCTGTTTCAATAAGCATATTCAAACTCATCATCATACCAAAAGCGTTTTGCTTTCTTTCATCATCTATTATGCCCTCAATAGCTACAAATGCCCCACCCACGGGGAGTGCGTCATAAGCTTTTCTCATTAATGACATTTTATTTTCTTCGTCCCAATCATGCAGGATATTTCCCATTACAACAACGTCTGCATTGGGTATTGGCATAGTGAAAAAGTCGCCGCTTGCCGCTTTTACACGGTCTGATAACCCGTATTGCTGTATGGTAGCATTTGCAATAGGCTCAACCGGCGGCAGGTCAAAACTTATACAATGCATATCGGGATTATGCTTTGCAACCATAAGCGAAAGCAATCCGGCCGAACCGCCTACATCAATTAGCGTTCTATATTTTGTAAAATCAAATTTTTGAGCAAAGGCCATAAAATTACCCATTTGGATACCGGTCATTGCATTGGTAAATTCTTTTAATTTTTCAGGGTCCTTGTATATCAAACCGAAAAAATCCTCGCTTCTTTTTGCTTCATTTTGCGGAAGCCCGGTAAGCAGCCCCTCGCCCAGGTTACCCCAAAATGCATATAAACGATTGTTCATCATTTCAAGGATACCTCCAATATATGATGGTTTGTTTTTATCTAAAAATGTATCAGTGTCCAAGGTATTTGAATAAATAGCTGTATCCAAAATACCTTCACGGTTTAAAAAACCAAACACGGTTAAAACATCTAAAAAATCAAAAACATTTCTGTCTGTGCATTTAAGCTCTAAAATGTCTTTGACCTCTTTGGCCTTCATAGTTTTCTTTTCAGCAAGCTTGGTGAATAATTCAAAATTTACTGCAGTCAAAAGAATTTTTGAGGCCCAAAAGCCCGTACCAATTTTCATAATGTTTTCGGGTGATGGCTGGTTAGGTTGCTGTTCCATTTTTTTAATTAATTATCGGTTTTAATAAATTGGTTTGCCTTCCGGAAAGTTCTACCGGAGCCAGGCAAAATTTGGTTATCTAAAATACAGCGATTTAATTTGATATAAGAATTAAAGGAGTTTTTTGATCAAATCCTAACCGCCTGTGTATCTGTCGCAAAACAACCTTTAAAAGCCGCATTTGCACCTAACGGACACCACGAAATGCAATTAGCTTTGTAATGTCAATCAATAAATGCACAAGTAAATTAAATGATTATGAACACATTGAATAAACAATTTACAGCAACGCTGCAAAAAAGTGATAATAAGGGCGGATGGACTTACCTGGTATGGCCCGATTCTGTTGAGTTTTTTAAAACCAGAGGACTGGTAAAGGTGCGTGGCCTGGTTGATGGGTGCCCGTTCCAAAGTTCGTTTATGGCATTAGGCAATGGTACACACAAATTACCCATCAAGGCCGATCTGCGTAAAACCATTGGAAAAGATGTTGGAGACCAAGTTACCGTTAACCTGGAAGAACGGATATAACATTGCTCTGTTTAACCGTAAAACAAAATAATCCTATACTAACCGGCTTGCGTTCGTTTGCAAACGAGCGCAAGAGAATACTTTACCCTCTCCACGCGTCATTGCGAGGCACGAAGCAATCTTTATGCTGTACAGAGCGAAATTACTTTGCATAATTGATCTGCCTGTGTAGAGGCTGCTAACTGCTGATCAACCAAAGCTTTAATTTCGGGGACGATACATAACTCAACTTCTCCGTATACCTTTTCTATTTCATTAAGCGCATCCATCCGCTCTTTACAACCACGATAAGGATCTGGCTATGAGCATCATAAAATATTAATCAGATATTTTTTATTTATCTTAATGCGAAACTTTAAAACCTAAATAATGAATAGTAACCTTTACCTAAGCACCGGAAAGCTGTTTCTGGGTGTAAGTATCATTGCAATTGGTGTAATTCATATAGTAACCGGTCATTTTCCTACGGGTTTGTTGCCTGTGCCAGCATCCCTTCCCGGCAAAGAAATATTGGCCTATCTCACAGGCTTTTTAATGATTGGAGCGGGAATACTCATTTTTATAAAAAAATATATGCACTACGGGGAATTTGCTGCTGCACTGCTTTACTTGTTAGCGCTCCTTTTGATCCATATCCCCCTGTTGATTTCAAATTTCCATAACGCATCTGAATGGACAGCGATATTTGAAGTTATTTCAATCCTTAGCGGAATTTTAGTTTTGTTAGGCAGTATTTGGAAGCGTGATCAATTTAAACTGATAAAAACCGGCAGCTATATTTTTGCAATTGGATTAGTGGTATTTGGCATTCAGCATTTTATGTATGCGCAGTTTGTAGCTGGCCTCATCCCTGCCTGGATACCAGCGCGTTTGTTTTGGAATTATTTGGTTATGGCAGCTTTTTTTGCTTCGGCCATTAGTTTCATTATTCAAAAACAAGTGAAGTTATCGGGAGTTCTTTTGGGTTTGATGTTCTTTATCTGGGTTTTAATTCTGCATTTACCACGGGTTATCGCCAGCATTCATACAGAGCCCGAATGGACAAGCCTGTTTGTAGCACTGGCATTTAGCGGAATAGCTATTTTAATAGCAGGTTCTGCCACCCGTAAAGCATAATATTAAAAGGGGAGCATAGTTCTATGCTCCCCTTCATGGTCATTGGCCTTGCTATTGTTTATTAATGGTTTTCTGGTATGCGTAAATAACGCTGTAATGCTGTATAATTTAAAGTACCAGGAACACTAACTCCCCCCGGAATAATTACAAACCGAAACTGATGTGCATTAGAAATACTGGTATAAAGGTTCAGGCTGCTTACTAATTTGATCCTAACCTTACCAAGAGATGAAAAAGAAGACCATGTATCTATATTGGCAGTTCCCTGTATATAAGTAATAGCTACTGGTAACTGTCCTACCTGGTTGGTAGGCCAAATAGATGGATTATAACCGTTTAATTTGGCAAAAGCTATTACAGTTCCATGGTCAAGTACGGCTTGTGTAATAGCCGGAATACTGATATCGTGATAAAATCCCCATGATCCAAAAACTGTATCCTTAGTGTATGTAGCCGGAGTAAACCAGTCGGTGTACATCACGTTGGCAGTTCCCGGAGGGCCCTGTGCACCTGTAGCTCCTTTAAAGGATACTGCTGCTCCCCAGCCTGAGTTAGTTTTTGGGCCGTACAATAAATAATTTCCTGCATCAAGATAATAATCGCCAAGGTTACCTAAAGAATTCGCAGGAGCGCCGGTGCCGTTAAGGATCTTGTTGCCCGGTGCGCCTTTTGCTCCTGCTGGTCCTTGGAGTGAAAAGCCAGCTCCCCAGCCGGCAGCAGTTTTAGGGCCATATAATAATCCGGTAGAGATATTTAAATAGAAATCGCCAACCGCGCCCGTAGCAATAGCCGGAGTAGTAGAACCGCTGAAAATAACGCTTCCGCTTTGTCCATTAGCGCCCGGAGGGCCAGCTGGGCCAACAGCCCCCTGTGCTCCTGCGGTTCCCTGGGAACCGGCAGGACCAACCGCACCGTCTTTTCCGCACGATGCTGTTAATAGCATACCTATTGCTAATAACATTAATAAGTAATTGAATTTTTTCATGTAATGGTTTTTAAAAGGTTATAGGGTTAATTTATACCGATGCCTTTAACAGAAATTAAAACTGTTACAAACGCATTTTATACTGCACATCAAAGGTGGGTCAGATGACATGAAAAGGATGCAGGGTAATTACTTTACCTGCAACGTATTTACACTCAATTAATTAAATATCATACACGTATTTATACCTGCGAAAAAACACGTTAAATCTGATTAGGGATAAAAGCAAGAAAGCCTGCAAATCATATGATTTGCAGGCTTTCCCTTATTGGATATTTTCTGTAATGGAAAAGGTATTATTTTACCTCATCCAGTTGCAAAACCACACTTGATCTGCCGCTGTTTACATCAGGGTTTATGCCAACGGTCATTAAAAAATCGCCGGTAAAAATCAAGTCACCATCTAAAGCAGACTTTGAGCCCGGGTAAAGGTTAATTTCTTTAACCTGGTATTTTTTCTGCGGATCGAGGCCCTTTAAACGGATAGGAACTTTTGTACCGGTACCATATCTATTGTTCACCAGATAATTAAATACCACAGCCTTTGATTTAGCATTATCAACATACATAATTGATGCTGCATCATTATCCCACGGACTTTGTAAACGATACTGATCACCATGCCAAATAGTCTCTTTCAAATTATCATAGTTTTTTAAAGCATCATGAACGTAGCTTAAATCCTGCTCACTTAATTTACTCACCACGATATCAAAACCCAGCTTACCCATCATAGCAACATCCGTACGGAACTTGATTGGTTGTTTGCCCCAGTCGGTAACATGGTTTGAACTGGTGATGGCCGGGTAGAAGTACGAATACTCCCATTGGATAAAGATCCTTTCCAGTGGATCGGTATTATCACTTGGCCAAAACTCGGTGAAATATTTAAGCGCGCCATAGTCAACACGACCGCCACCGCCTGAGCATAACATTAAAGGCACTTTTGGATATTTTGCCCTTACACGCTCCAGCACTTTATATAAACCACGCACATAATCAATATATAAATGCGATTGATCTTTTTTCAAATAAGCCGAATATGCGTTATAAATCACTGCATTACAATCCCATTTAATATACGCCAGATCTGGGTTTTTAGTAAACAGATCATCTACTATCCCAAAAACAAAATCCTGAACTTTAGGATTGGCCAGATCAAGCTCCAACTGGTTACGGAAATATTTTTCAGCGCGATTAGGCTGTTTAATTACCCAATCAGGATGGTTGTGATACAAATCGCTGGCCGGGTTTACCATTTCGGGCTCTATCCAGATCCCGAATTTTACACCATTAGCCTGTGCTTCTTTAACCAGCGAACTGATACCGTTTGGCAGTTTTTGTTTGTTCTCCTGCCAGTCGCCCAGGCCTGCGTTATCGCCATTTCGGGGATATTTATTACCAAACCAGCCATCATCCAATAAAAACATATCAACGCCAAGCTTTTTGGTGTCTTTTAATAACTGGGCAAGTTTGCTTTCATTAAAATCAAAATAGGTCGTCTCCCAGTTGTTCAGCAAGGTTAACCTTGAGCCTTCGCCATCAACAATTTTATACTTGCGTCCCCAGCGTTGCAGCTTACGGCTGGCATCGCCTTTACCATGGTCTGAGTAGGTATAAACAAATGCAGGAGTGGTAAATTCTTCATTAGGTTTCAGGTGATATTCTGATGCAGCGTTGTTTATGCCTGCTATTACCCGCAAATTGTTGGATACATCAAGCTCCAGGTCAATTTTAAAATTGCCCGACCATTCCAGCGAACCCAGCATAACCTTGCCCTCGTCCTCAGTAGCCGGTTTATCCATCGATACCATGAACATAGATGGTTCATACAAATTTGCGCGGGTGCCTAACTTACTGTCGATGGTTTTAATGCCGTGGGTGAGTTTTGCTTCTTCGGGCTGCATCTCAAGCGCCCAGTTGCCGTGGTATTGTTTAAGCCAAAAGCCTGCTCCTTTTAGATTAAGATTTGCCGACGCGAATTTATTTAGCGTTACAATACCCTTTTCGCCATGTTTTATAACCGACCATTGCTCAGTAACATCCTCTTTAAAAAAGGTTTTATAAAACAGCTTTACCTCAAAATCATACGCCGGATCTTTAAGTACAACCGTCAATAAAGAAACGTCGTCATCAATTTTGGTAGTGGTATGGCTCACATAAACCAGGTTTAGTGATTTATTACCATCGGCATGGGTAACCGTAATGGCAGGTTCGGCCAGGTTTGCTGACCCTGAGGGCGTATAAGCCGAATTAAGGATACCAGAATCATCGGCCTGGTTATACATTTTTTGGATCCGCTCGTACTCCTTTGCATTGCTCAGCTTTGTGCCGAAATAAACCATTTTAAGATTTTTCTCAGCATCGGTTTGCAGTACCAATGCATTGTTTTGTGTTTCAACCGGGATGGTTACTGTTTGGGCAAAACTATTGCCTGCGGTAAGCGCGGTACCAACTACCAGGCAAAAGGGCATTAAATGATTTCGGAATGTTTTTCTCACTTTTATCGGGTTATTTTCAGTGTAAATAAATAAGGTTATCAGATTAGTTTATGGTTTCTCTTCAAATTTATACAATGCAGCATCGGAAGCGCCAATTTTTATGTTCATGCTTGCTTTATTGTTTTGTAATATTTCGTGAACAAGATATTCCTTTTGCGGGGAAAGTCCTACCCTTTTCGCATCTATAGTAAATTCCTTAGGATCACCCGAGTAATTAAATACGGCCAGGTAAACAACATTACCAATTTTGCGGGTAAACATTTCAGACGCGTTTTCGCCGGTATTGCCTTCAATGGGTTCAAAAGCCTTACCGTTTTCAATAACTTTAAGCCATTCCTTATTCTGATACACAGCTTTTGCCCTCGCGCTCCACTGGCCATGTACAGAAAAATCATCGCCGGATATCACAGTACCCGTAATGGTTGCGGATAGCATTCGGGCGCGGTTAGCGCCTTCACTTTCGGTTGATAATACCACATGATCGGCATCAACATAATTATATAAATAGGTTTGCCACCAGCCATAGCTTACACTATTCAGGGTGTATTGGGTATCTTTTATGGTTTTAAAAGCATCACAGGCTATGCGACGGGTATGTACATACCTGCCAGTAGCCAAACTTGGCGATATAGCAGCATAGATCAGCATCTGGTCACCCAGTTTATTGATCAGATATTCCATTCCCTCACGATAGGCCTGCATGCCGGTAGTAACCTTCGGATCATAAAAATGGGTCGACTCTGCCGTTGCGTGACCTAAAAAATCTATCTTGATCATTTTAAAACCGCATTCCCTAAGTTTACCAATAACCAGGTCAATATGTTGTTTAGTACCCGGGTGTGTTGGATCGATAGCTCTTGCACCATCAATATCATGGTAGCCGTTGCCCACTTTTGTCCAAAGTTGGCCGTAGGTATAATTGCTACCTTGCACTTTCCTGTCCGGGCCGCCTTTCCATCCCCAGTCGGTAAATGGCGCCCAGTATACGCCGGGCTGCAGGCCCTTGCTTTTGCAGTAATCAGCAAATTGCTTTAGCTTGCTGTAATCACCTTCCAGGCCACCTTTCAGCATAAAATCCCAGTATGAATCCAAATCGATAAAAGCAGTATTGCCCGTGCGGAAGGCTGATAAGCTATCAGCAAAAAAATCAGCAACCTTAGTCGCTTTTTCGTAAGTAAGTTTTTCCTGCATCACGCCCCAACTGTTCCAGCCAACAGGGGTAGGTTTTGTCCAGTTAAAAACATAAGGCGGCTCTGCAATGCGGTTGGCTTTAGCATATTCTTCCAGTCCGTTGCGCCAGTCAGCAAAATAACCTACAAATATTTTAGGTGATCTGATGATGTCACCGCTTATTTCACCGTGCGCAATATTGTCGCGGGTTACGCTTTCTTCGGTGTACCCGCTCCAAACATCCATGGCATTCCCACTGCCGGCCTTCGCAGTACTGCGGATGCCCGTTTTCCATACCTCATGCTCTACCGAACCGGCTATAAAACCATTACGGCTGGTATTATCATACACCGCTCCTACCTCGGCGCTCATATTGGTGAATGGGGCTACAAATGGTTTGGCATTGTATCGGATAAAAGTGTCATTATCAAACGGTACAAAAATACTGCGTGCATCGCCATTAACAGCCGGAATATTACCTGAGAACGGGGTAATAGAATTGCTTTTAAGATTTTTACCCGTGGCTTCTATCTGTGTAAGAAAAAACGCCCTGCTTGCGTAAGTGTAAAACACCTGCTTTATTGTGGTTAAATTTTTACCTGTTAGGGTGATCACATGTTTTGTACCCTTGCCAAAACCATCGCTAATTGTAGTTTTACTGTATACTCTGGCGGTATAATCTTTTGACGAAGCGGTTTTATTATTAATTTTAAATGAGGCGATTACTTTAGAGAATGCCGCGTATTTACCTTGATAAACGGTATATGTTCCGTTTTCCAGATCATATGAAATAGAGCTGCCTGCTCCGTAAGGGATAGTAACCTGTTTAGGATTTGCCGGTGTTTTTGTCGACGCTGCAAAAGGCAGGATCAGTAATAAAGCAATGATCAGTTTTACGGGTGTTCTTAAAAAATTATTCATTATGGTGATTTATAGCTTGGTTCAAATTTTTTGGGCTGTTACTGTTTTTATTACGCCGTTAACTTTTATCTTAACCTTGCCGGGAGTAGTTGATTTGACCTTGTAGCTTGTTACTTTACCATCTTCCCATTTAAAATCAACGGTAAAATTGCCACGGGCCCTTAAACCTTTTACCTCGCCTGTTGCTTTCCAGCTATCGGGTATGGCAGGTAACAGGTTGATATAACCTTCGTGACTTTGTATCAGCATTTCTGCAATACCCGCGGTAGTGCCATAGTTTCCATCGATCTGGAATGGCGGACCGGCCGACAGCAGGTTGGCATAAATACCGCCGCCCGAGCCGTAGTTTATATCGGTACGTAACGTGGGTTTCATGATCTCGGTAAACAGTTTGTAAGCCCGGTTACCATCATGCAGCCTTGCCCAGAATAACAGTTTATAGGCAATTGACCAACTTGGGCCATCATCACCCCGAACGTTCAGCGTTTTTTTGGCTGCTTCGGCCAGTTCGGGTGTACCATCAGCGGTGATCTCTGAAGCCGGGTAGATCCCATATAAATGCGAAATGTGCCTGTGCTGCGGGTCGGTTTCTTTATAATCTTCCAGCCACTCCTGGATGCGGCCATCTTTACTGATCACACCGGCGGGCGGTATTTGCTTTAACCTTAATTTTAAAGTATTACGGAAGGCGGCATCGACCCCTAACGTTTCAGATGCGGTAATTACGTTGGTAAACAGTTCGCGCATGATCTGGTTATCAATAGTAGCACCCATGCAAATACTGGCATGCTGGCCACTCCCATCGGGCATTACAAAACTATTTTCGGGCGATGACGAAGGGGCAGTAACCATATAACCCGTTTTGGGGTCTTTGATCAGGATACTGCTATAAAACTGTGCTGATCCCTTTAAAATAGGATAAATACTTTTTAAGTAAGCTTTGTCATTGGTAAATGCGTAATGATCCCAAATATTGCTGCACAACCAGCCCGATCCGGCTTTGGTTACACCCCATGAAGCACTTTCGCCAGGTTCTGTAAAGCCCCATACGTTGGTAATTACGTGGGCTACCCATCCATCGGCATTATAATAGGCTTTGGCGGTTCGTTCCCCGTTTTTTACCAGGCCGCGCACCAGCTCAACCAATGGCAGGTTAAGTTCCGACAGGTTTGCTACCTCAACCGGGAAATGGTTCATCTGTACATTTACGTCCAAATGATAATCACCATTCCATGGGGTATGAATCTGGTTGGCCCATAAACCCTGCAAGTTTGGTGGCAATAAACCTACACGTGTGCTGCTGATACTTAAATACCGGCCAAACTGAAAAAATAAAACCGGCAGGTCTTTGTTTTTATTAGGTTCTTTATGAAAACTAACCAGTTCCTGGTCGGTTGTTTCCGGGTTTTCGCCGGTTGCCCCTAAATTGATATTAACCCGGTTAAATAGTTCCTGATACTTGGATATATGTAATTGCTTTTGCAGATCATAAGGCTTTTTCATAGCAGCATCAAGATCATGCTGTATGCGCTGCTTAAAATCAGGTTTCCTGAAATCAGTTGCTGCCGATATATAGATAACTGCTTCTGTAGCGTTTTTTACCACTAAACTGTTTGCAGTTGTGGTAAGACTGCCCCCGGTTAGTTTGGCTTTAACATTGGCCAGGTATTGCATTCCGTTTCCATCGGTACCGTTATCAAGGCGGCCTTGCATTTGCAGTGTATTGCCGGTGGTGCTGGTAACCGATCTTTCGGGGCGGGATATATTGATGCTGAAATTTAACTGACCTGGCTTATTGGCCGTTAGCCTGATCATGTCCACGTCGTCACCAAAGCTGGTAAAATATTCGCGTTTGTAAGTAACGCCATTTACCTCATAACTGCAATTGGCAATGGCATTATTTAATGAAAGCGCTCTTTGGTAATTGGTGAATTTAACGTCGGTTCCGCCAGCTTGCTGATAATCAAATTTCAGGTTCAAGTCGCCCAAAAGTTGGTAGCAGCCCCATTGCCTACCCCCGGAACCGGGGCCTTTACAAACAAAATCTTTATCAATGAGGGCCTGGGCCTCTACATTTTTACCGGCCAGTAGCAGCTCGCGGATCTGCGGTAGTTTTTTGTAGGCATCATAGTTGTTGGCATCCTGCGGTGAGCCCGACCAAAGCGTAATATCATTTAATACAATTTTTTCATTGTCCACTCCCCCGTCCGGCATCATTCCGAGGCGTCCGTTTCCAAGCGGAAGCGTTTCTTCCCAGGTTGCGGCGGGTTTGTTGTAGTGCAATCTTAACGCAGGTTTTTGACCAAAGCCAAGCGTTGATGTAAGCAGCAGTACGGTAGTTATTGATGGAAAATATTTGATGATCATCAGTTAGGAATATTATTAGGCTTTTATGGGTATTACGGGGATATCAAGGGCGTTCTTATCTAACTCCAAAACAATTACAGAGCAGTTTTCGTCGGACAAAACAGCTGGTAAATCAATTTTATAACTGTTGTTATCTGATTTTACCGTTACGGCATTGCCGTTCATGAAATAAGCTTTGGTAATTTTTGTATTTGGCAGCGCAGGGATAGTTAATGTACCATCCTTCCGCTGAAACACGTGCACGTAAACCTTATTACCTTTACGGGTGGTGCCATATACTTCATTCGGCACATAAGGACCTCCCTGAGTACTGTAAATACTTTCGCCGTATAATTTTAACCAGGCCCCCATTTCCTGCAGCCTTTTCACCTGTCTTGCTTCGATATGGCCATCCATTGCCGGCCCAACATTAAACAGCAGGTTACCATTGCCCGATGCCGTGGTTACCAATGTTTGAATACATTGTTTAAGCGATTTCATCTGGTCATTAGGCTTCCAGGCCCATTGGTTGCAAATGGTAATGCAGCTTTCCCATGGGTCATTCATATTGAGTTTGCCTATGGTTTGCTCCGGTGTTAAAAAATCACCTACTGACTCGTCGTTTAGTTTATCACTTACCTTACCCAGCCTGTTATTTACAATAACATTTACATCAACACTTTTTATAAACTGGTAAATTTCCTTACCATCTGCTGCTGTCCATGGTTTTTCCCAATAACCATCAAACCAAAGCATAAACGGTTTGTATTTGGTGATCACCTCGCGCAGTTCGTTTTTCATGGTTGTTTTAAAGGCGGTCATATCGCCCGCTGTTGCACCAATTTCGGGATGATGGGGGTTATGGATGGGGTAATTGGGATCGTGCCAATCCAACACGGTGAAATAGATGCAAAAGGTTACCCCCTGCTTTTTGCAGGCCTTGGCAAGTTCGCCTACGATATCTCTTTTAAAAGGTGATTTTGATACATTATAATCAGAAAATGTGGTTGGCCATAAACAAAAACCATCATGATGCTTGGCCGTAATTACCAGGTACTTCATACCCGCATCCTTCGCGGTTTTTACCCAGGTATCGGCATTAAATAGTTGTGGATTAAATTCATGATACAGACTGTCATAGTCGGCTTGTGCTACCTGATCATTACGGCTCCAGCCAATTTCAGTACCACGCTGGGTTACCGGGCCAAAATGGATAAACATACCAAAACGTTTGTCCATAAACTGATCCATAACCGCTTTAGGAGTTTTTTGCTGGGCAATAGCCATGCAGGTGCTAATTGCCAGCGCTATCATTAGCCCCGCTTTTTTCTTTATCATATTAGGTTTATTAATAGTTTACTTATTATTCACCAAAAAATGCACGATACGACAGGCATTGCCTTTGCTCGAGCTGTTTTTCTTATCGCTTATTTTAATTTTCAGCACATGGTTGCCCCTGCTTAAATCGCTGCCCAACAAATGGTAGATAGGCAAATGCAGCCAGCTGCTAAATTCAGTGAACAGGTCAAGGTCTTTAAATTCGCCTTTATCAATAGCGTATGATATAGTACCCGCATCTCCTCCTGCAACTACCGCTATGCCAACAGCGTTACCTTTAAACGGTAGTGATAATTCTGAACCTGGCTCAGTAGCATTTAACACCGGTACGTTAACAAAACCATCGCGGGTTTGCAGCCCGTCAGACGGTTTCCAGTTTGGGGTGATCTGCCATCCTTTATCTAATTTGGCATTCGACAGATCATAATAGCTGCCGTTTTCAATACGTGCTTTGTCAATTGGTTTGGGCAGATTTGTTTTAAACGGAAGTTTATACTGATCTTCGACACAGGCCTGCAGCAGGTTTTTGATACTGGCAAAATATAATTCCTGCCCGTGGTACCATGGATGGATATCCTTAAAGTCATCGGCCCAGGTTAGCTCCTTGTTCTTTATTTTATCATTCACCTCCAGCGCCAGGTTGATATAGGGGATGTTATAATGGCGGGCAACCATTTCATGATTCACCAGTTCGGGTGATACTTTGCCCTTGCTGTAATTATCCATTTTTTGAGGATCAACAAAAGCCATAAATATGATATCCGTTAGCGGATTGGCATTTTTTGCATGGCGTACAATCCCCTCTAAGGAACGTACCTGTGTGGTGCTATCGGTTCCCCTGTCATTCACGGCAGCCTCTACAAACAACAGATCGGTTTTGCCAGAGTCGAGCACATCGCGTTGAAGCCTGAAAGTGTGTGGCAAACTACCTAAAGAAGGTATGCCTGCAGCTATAAAATGAAAATCGGTTGCCGGATAGGTCTCCTTTAAATACTGGCAAACCTTTTGGCGCCAGCCGGGATTAAAAGTAATAGAACCGCCAAGAAAAGAAACGGTAGCTTTTTTCTTAACAGTAACCGCGTAATAAAAGTTATTGAGTTTGCCTGCTGTTTTAAAGTAATTGCTATAAGGCAGGATATTTTTTACAGGATATGAATTGTTGAAAATAAAATCGGCATAATAATCAGGGCGATCAATATTAAAATGATGGCCCTGCAATTCTTTAGGGCCCTGGGTTATGGGATGGATGCTTACCGGTCCGCCGGCAGCTATATATCTTTGGGCAAATAAATAGGTATTCTCGGCAGGTGGGGCAAGTTTATCATCAAGGCCAATGGTATGCAATACAGGTACACGAAATGATGCAAGCCCCTCCAGATGATCAATAGGATTATCATTATAGGCCATAGCCTGTTCTTCGCTAAAGTGATATACCTGTTTTAATTCGGCCCATGAGTTGGCATCGCCAGGACCTTTTCCTTTGCCACCGGGCCAGCTTTTGAAATCACATACGGGTGTTTCGGCATAAATACAACTCACCTTATCAGGGTTGCGTTTGGCCCAGCCATAAGCATATAATCCGCCGCGGCTTACCGCTTCAAGGGCTGCCTTTGGAGCGAAAGCCAATTTACCGGTGAGGTAAGCGTAAAACTTATCCCAAACCTGCAAAGCGGCAGGGCTACCATACTGGTTATCAACATTCACAAATACAACATAGAAACCTTTGGTCAGCAATATGCTGTCAATCTCAGTATGCCAATCTGGGAATGATGCGCGCCATACCCAGGGATTACCAGCCAGCGGATGCGGAGGTTTTACATAATATGCCTCATGACCATCAATTGTTAACTGTACTTTTTCGAATCCTTTCCAATGGCTGGTTTTATCCTGTCCTTTAACAGACAGAAAAGTGCTGATTAATAGTATTAAAGTAATGAGGTGTTTAAATTTTATCATGCCTTTATATAGAAGTATTGATCAAAAGAAATGAACGTAATTAATATGCCTTTTAAAAATTTTATCGATTTAAAGCACAGCCAGGTATATAATTGTGGGGTTGCGGTATATAACTGGATGTGTTTTATTGGTTAGGGTAAATGTATTTGGTTATTGTATTTCAAAAAATGGATAAACCTTTGAAGTAGATGGACAATCCCCCGGAATAACCAATTAAATATCAATTTAACCGGTTATTGAACCATCTACCCATTAAATACATTCAACCTATTAATTAGCCGCCATAAAATTATAAACCTTACCGGCCTGGGTTTTAAAGCTATATTTATAATCATGTCCGTCGCCTATATTTTTTGAAACCCCGGCATCAGCTTTTAAAGCATTAGGAACCCGCAGCTTGCATTCGCCACCGACTAATGATTTGATAGATAGTTTAACAATTTTACCAGCCTTCCATTCCATATTGGTAATTTCAAAATCGCCACGGGCACGTAAACCCTGAACATTGCCGGTTGCCCATACTTTGGGTAAAGCAGGTAATAACTGGATCTCATCGGTTTGGCTCTGAAGCAACATTTCTGCTACTCCGGCCGCATAGCCGAAGTTCCCGTCTATTTGAAATGGCGGGTGCGCACAAAACAGATTAGAATATAAACCTCCACCCTCGTTATAGTTTACACCTGAACCACCAACCAGTGTTATAAAATTGGTAAGGATCTTGTAAGCATGGTCGCCATCCTGCAGGCGTGCCCAAAAATTCATTTTCCAGGCCATTGACCAACCGGTTGATACATCGCCACGGGCCAGCAGACTTACCTTAGCAGCCTGTGCCAATTCGGGTGTTTTAATGGTGCTTATACGCCGGCCCGGATGCAAACCAAAAAGGTTTGAGGAATGGCGATGCGTATCTTTAGGATCATCACGGTCTGTTTCCCATTCCTGCAATTGTCCCCATTTACCTATTTTGGGTTTTAGCAGATGTTCACGCATATCGGCTACATGATTACGGTACGTTTTGTCGATGCCTAAAATATCAGCAGCCTCAATGTAATTGGTAAACAGGTCATATATAATTTCCTGATCATAAGTTACCCCATCCTCAGTAGGTCCATGCTCTGGCGACCAGCCCAGGGGCGAAACCAGGGTTCCATCGGGGCGGCGTTTTAAATGATCGTCCCAAAACTCAACCACTTCTTTAATAATGGGATATCCAAAGCTTTTAAGATAATCTTTATCCTTGGTAAAGGCATAATGCTCCCAGATCCCTTGCACGTACCAGGCACTGCCGGGTGTATTCCATAAAAAGCTTGAACCGCCAAAAATGTTGTTCTCGGTTTTAACTGTCCAGCCGCGTACACCAGGATACTCTTTGCGGGTGCTTTCTTTTTTCACCTCGCGCATACTGTTAATATAATCGAGATAAGGGAAATGACATTCAGACAGATTGGTTGGCTCTGCCAGCCAGTAATTCATCTGGATATTGATGTTGGAGTGATAATCGCTTCGCCATGGCGGGTTATTGTTGTCGTTCCATAAGCCCTGTAAGTTGGCAGGCAAACCACCTTTACGTGATGAGCTGATGAGCAAATATCTGCCGTACTGAAAAAGTAAGGCTTCCAGCTGCGGGTCGCCGTCTTTTTTATAATCAATTAAACGTTTGTAAGTTGGCAGGGAGCTTCTTTCGGCTGGTGTTGCGCCCAGGTTTAGGGCCATACGACCAAACAAAGCCTGATAATCATGAAGGTGAGTGGTTAATAATTGCTGATATGTTTTAGCCGATGCTGCGGTTAAAGCCTGTTTAACCGTCACATCAGGAGCTTCGCCGCGCCAGTTTTGCTCACGTTTATTACTGTAATCAGTAGCTGCCGAAAGTAATATGGTAAAAGCATCTGCCTGTTTTATATTAAGCTGCGAACCACCATTACCATCTGATTCAATTACGGCGGAGCCGCCTTCTGTCTTTACTACTATGGAGGCCTGGTATGCCAGGCCGTTATCTAACTTACCCGCAACTTGCAGGGATGTGCCATTGGCTATAACAGTGGTATTATGTGCATCCTTAAGTTTTATGATGGTTGAATAAGCGCCCTTTTTATCGGCTGTAAAATGCAATACCATTACTTTATCAGGGAAACTGCAAAAGTATTCGCGTTTAAAAGCTACCGCATTATCGGTATAGGTTATTTGCTGAACAGATTTGCTGATATCCAGCTGCCTGCGGTAGTTTGATGGAATCTGTTGTGTACTGTCTTTACCATCGAAATTAATAAACAGGTCGCCAAAGGCCTGGTAAGCACCGGTTTCGGTTTCGTTGCCTGTCCACAAACTGATCTCATTAAATTGGATGTGCTCCTGTGCAAGCCCTCCGAATACCATACCGCCAATACGGCCATTACCCATGGGATATGCTTCGGTCATCCAGGTTTTGGCAGGTTTATCATCCCAAACCGTTAAACTTTGCTGGTGCAGTCCCGGACTTGTTTGGGCATTTGTAATGGCAGTAAATGCTATCTGCATAAAGAATAGCGAGAAACAAACTATCTTCTTGATCATTTTAAAGCGGATTTCTACGGTTTATATTTGGGTTTAAATGGTGCTAAAAATAAACATTAAATGTAATATTAACAGTTTTAATTTAACCAATATGCTCCCGTAACATATTAGTTATAATGCAACAAAAGTTTATTGATAAGGGAAAGAGTTTTTCCTAATAAAAAAGGGTACAGGAAATTATCCTGTGAACCCTTTTTATGTAAACTAAATATGTACCCCTAATGATAATTAATTAAGCAAATTGGCCCAGAATGTAATTTGGGTCATATTGGTATAATTGTTTTCGCCGTTTGAGTTGTGTAAAACCCTGATGCGTATATAACGCGCAGGCGGTACATTACTATCAAAATCAGTTTTGAATGGCGCTTGTCCATCATCTGTTCTTTTAATTTCTTTTAATAGTTTCCAACCTTTTGCAATTGACTCAGCTTTCCATCCGGGATCGTTAGCAGGTAATGTAGTAGATGCATTGGTAAGATCTGTAATGCCCCATACTTCAAAATCATCAGGATTATGACAGCAATTACGCCCAATTTCTTCTATTGATAAAAGGTGTTTGTATATCTTACCCATGTCAAATGTAAGCGTTCGGGGTAAAGAAGCGTTTCCGTCACTATGAAATATGTTAGGGTATCCCTGAGGTGTAGTTGATCCATTCCAAAGCTTATCAATATCAGTACCATCTTCCAGGCTGCCCATATCATTGGGTAGTTTTACTTTTTTAAACAACGATTTATCACATTGAACAATACCGGTCACTGCAGGAAACGCGTCTGTTTTTAATGCATGAAACACGTCAAGCGCATTCCGCACGGGTATATAATAGGAGTTATAAGCTATTGGCGTACCCGATTTATAATCAGGTATAGTTATAGAAGCGCTATCTCCGCTAAGCTCCTTTTGTGCGGCTACGCCATTTTTGTTGGTGTACTTTATGGTTGTACCCACATTAATGGTATCAGGTTTAAGAAAATTAAGTCTTAAATATCCATCGTCAGTAATGGTATAAGGCGTAACCGCATCGTACGGCCTGTTTAATAATGTAGCGATGTAAAATGGTCCATACACCTTTGCATTATTAACCTCATAAGGGATAGACTTATTACCCTTAGCATCATATGAGTAAATTGTAAACGAATATGTATACTCGGCAAGGCCTTTAATAACGGTTCTGATAGTATCCGTTTTACCACTAATATTTACTATTTGTGAGTCGGCTTTGTTGTTATAATAAATTACATATTTAGTAATGCTGGGGTCTGAGCTCGCCTTCCATTTTAGCCCTAATTCTAAATTACCGGGTTGTACAATAGCAAACCCTACAGCTCCCGTGTAAACTATTTCGTGCCCGTCATAAAACTTTTTGTAATCTGTAGCATGGTTATCTTTCTGGCAACCATACCATGTGGCTAATAACAAACAGCCAAGTAGTATATATATAAGCTTTTTCATGTTTCTTTAATTTTAATAAACAATAACCTATTCTGGTTTACCGTAAAGTGATATTTCCATTGCGTGTGCAAAGTTACCGTCAGACCATGACTGGGACGTTGCAAAGCGTATAAAATGAACCGTGGGGGCCGCCAATGAAATATTGAAATTAACACCCGCCAATACAAAAGCGTTATCGGCCGAGTTATGGGCTATTGGCGGCAAGCCTGATGGTGGATTAGGATAAGTGTAATTACCTAAGTTAGTCCAATCGCCAAGAACTGTACCTACTGCTGACGATACCGGTAACTGAACATCTTTAGGCGATGCAGCGTTTGATCCCCATAGGGTAAACTTTTTAGGATTACCATGACCATATGCATATTTATTTGATCCGTCATCAGGTCTTTCCCATAAAACAAACCGGCTTAACTTATAGGTTTGACCAACGTTAAAGGTGCCAACAAATGGCGGGGTATGACCTGGATTAGTGTGCCAGCCTGACGAGCTGCCATCCGTTTTACCATCCCAAAAGTTGCTAAGCACCCAGCCGTAACCTATCTCCGTGTCACTTGGTAAATTGTAAGTGCTAAATTTACTTTTATCCAGTAACGTCTCAAAAAGCGGGGTTAGTTGCTTTTTAAGCGTATCAGAAACATTGCCAAAATTATCAGTTATATAAACCCCAAAATCACGTTGATCTGTATTAAATCCCCTTAACGAATAGTTTATAGTATCGGCTTTAGTATAATGCTGATCCTGAACCTCCATTAAGCCCGTTGATTTATCAAATACCGTTATTATTACGCCTATTTCCTTTTTTAAAGGATTTAACGCCTGAACATTAACACCACCAAAATCAGCTGTCATAGTGGTGGTTGCTTTTATTTGTGTATAAGCAGGTGTTTTAGGATGCACTTTAACCGTAACCGCATCAGACATTACACTTGCCCTGCTTACTGTATATAAAGTAACATCATAATCTGCCTCTTTGGCAAAACCTTCTACATTTACGGTATCGGTATAATAAGATGATTTTGTTTCTCTGGATACCCCATTCCTTATCTGGTACTTAGCCAATACATACAGTATATTATCAGAGTTAGGTAAGGTGTATGTTATATATGCGCCGCCATTATAGTTGTTAACCTTAATGTTGGTGATCACACCGGGTTTTGATTTATCTGTAGAAATTGGCTCCCGATCCCCATTGTTTGTTTTACACGAGCTTATCATGATCATTATCATACCCAAAAAGAGCAGAAATGAATAATTTTTTAATTGTTTCATATTTTCAATTATATGATTGTTAAATTTCCTGTTATTACCAGTTTAAATTTTGAACAAGGTTTGGATTAACTATCAGGTCATTATTGGTTATCGGCCATAAATAATTCCTTGAATTAAAAACAGGTATTACTACAGTATGCGGGCGATAGAAACTTGCCGCATCGGATTCAAAAATATTCCATCCCTGTAGTGGTTTGCTCAATACGCTTTGCAGCTCTTTCCAACGGCGCAAGTCCCAGCCTGGTTCGCATTCAAAAGCAAGCTCGATACGAGTTTCCTGGTGTATTATCTGGCGCATACCATCCTGGGTAGTATATTTTGTTGGATTTTTTGAATAGTTGCTCCATGCGTCAACAACGCCCGGTAAACCGGCTCTTGCCCTAACCCTATCAAGGTAAGGAACAACCTGGGCGTAGGGTTTACCCTGTTCATTTAACGTCTCGGCATACTGCAGGTATAAACCGGCCAGCCTTATCAATGGCATCCTGAAATCGGCTATAGTATAGCCATCATCATAAACCGTTAAATAATTAACCAATTTTTTTGGCCAGCAACCGGTAATGTTTAGCCTTACGTTATCAGTTGGGCCTGCAAGTGCGCCACTGCCACGTGCCTGAATGTAATACAGGGCCTCCTGGTTAACCAGGCCGTTACCAAACCATATACCACCATCAAAACCCAGGGACGAATAAAACCTTGGCTCACGGTCAAAATGCGCTTTAACGGTTGTGTAACCATTGCCTATGTAAAACCTGTTTGCTTTATCGCCGGTTCTTAATGAATAACGGTTGGTGTAATCCCAGGTATTATCTTCATTAATAGGCACCCCTTTATTGGTATAAAACAGTTCCTGCTCAGCAATAGGGACTGCAAATGTTCCCTGGAACGATGGGTTAGCAGCAGCTTTAGCCGTTAACCTTGGTCCGCAATAGGTTTGGCCGGGGAAATAAGGGTTTAACGCCCAAATGATCTCTGTATTCAGATCCCATTTTTCGGTGATCGCGGTTTGCAGATCCATTACTGTTTTTAATGAATCTGAAAGGGTGCCAACATTTGCCGGCGCTATAAATTTATGCAAACTATTGCCATTTGCTTCGGCAGAGTTGATGGCAGCAAGTGTAGCAGCGGCAGCCCTATCCCATTTGGTAGCATCAACTGTTGAAGGGAACAGCGCCTGGCCGTCCTTATTTTTTATACCAGCATAATCTGGGTTGCCATTAAACAATGGGCTTGCCGCCGTGGTAAGTATCTGCGCTTTTACAGCAAGGGCTATAGGTTGTGTTACGCGGCCCAGTTCTTTTGCCTGGTTTTGTATAACAGCTGGCAAATCAGGTGTTGCCTGGTCAATCAGCCTTACCATATAGTTCACCACCGAATCAACAGGGGCTCTTTTAACTCTCGTATCTTCGGTTGAGCTATTAATAGGAAGGTTTACATCAGTAATTGGAATAGCACCATATAACCTGAATAAAATAAAATGATAGTAAGCTTTAAGGAATTTTACTTCGGCTATCCATCTTTTCTTTTCATCAACACCAAGGTCAACAGGCAAATCAATATTTTCAAGCATGGTATTACACCGCCTGATAGATCTGTATGTAGCCTGGCCCCCATTTGCACCATCCCAATAATTAAGTCCGGGGTTTTGACTGGTTTGAGTACCTCTTATCAGGTTAAATCCGGTTGGATCAATACCTTGAAAATCGGTAAGGTCATTCGGGAATACGATTTCTGATGATGTAGTAAACCCCGGATTATTTTGTGGATATATTAATTGCTGTAATGTAGCATAACAGGTAAACAGGTAGTTCTCCGCTTCGTTACGGTTCCTGAAGGCGTAATCTATAGTACCTACGTTATCAGGGGTAACATCAAGGTACTTTTTGCATGACACGCAAGATATTGCGAGGATTGTCATGAACAGATATTTATAATACGATTTCATATTTTGAGTAATGTTATAAATTGATATTTATACCTACGTTAAACACTTTTTGTATTGGGTATGCAAAGCCATTGCCGCCAAGCTCCGGATCCCACAATTTGAAAGGGCTCCATGTATACAGGTTTAAACCGTTAAAGTAAATCCTTGCATTTTTAACCAATAAGGCTTTTGCTATTCTTTGTGGTAATGTGTAACCAAATTCAAGCGATTTAAGCCTCAGGAAACTTCCGTCGCGTAGCCACCACGTACTGTTTTGCCTGTTGTTTTCAATAACTGCGCCATCGGGTCCGAGCCTTGGATATAGTGCATATAAGTTTTGATTATCCTCAGACCAATGGTCATCAGCATATGCCTGCAGCAATTGGGTATTGCCTGTATAATATGAATCAGGACTTTTGATGAAAGGCGAGGTACGTGCCGGATCAATAAAGAATGACACTTTTGCCTGCCCCTGGAAAAACCCGGAAAGGTCAAAGTTTTTATAGGATGCCGATATCCCAAAACCATATACAATTTGCGGCACTGTTGGGTTACCAATAAATGTTTGGTCGGCCCCGTCAATTTTGCCATCGCCGTTTAAATCACGGTATTTAATATCACCGCCTTTGGGTGCAAAACCACCTGTACTAAAAATTTGTGAAGGCGAATTGGCAGCTTCATTATCATCAACAAACAACCTTTCGGCTACATAACCATACTGGCGGTTAATGGGCTGCCCAATCTGGTGCCTGTAAGCTTCTGCATAATCAGGCGCTTCATATTGTGTGTATTTGTTTGATGAATAGGTAAAGTTACCCCTAAGTGCCATGGAAAAATCCCTGCCAATATTTTGTTTGCCATCAACTGAGATATCAATTCCCTTTGATTCGGCTTTACCAATGTTGGCAGATATAGGTGCTTCAAGACCCATTGTTATTGGTATAGAAGCACGATTTTGCAGAATGTTGTATTTATTGTTCTTGTAAACTTCGGCAATAACGTTGATTTTTTTAAGTAAGGTAAACTCTATACCTAAGTTGGTTTGCTTTGATGTTTCCCAGGTTACATCCTCATTTTGGTAACTATTTATGGTTACGCCGTTGTGTCCATAACCGTTGGTTGTACCAAAAGAGGCCGGGTTACCGCCATTAAGATTTACATCTGATAAATAGAAGAACCTTTGGCTTCCGATTTGGTCATTACCCACTAAACCATAGCTGGCACGCAGTTTAAAACGGTCGAACACATTATACAGATCGCCCCAGAACTTCTCCTCAGATATGATCCATGACGCGCCTGCAGTTGGGAAAAAACCAAACCTGTGATTTGCAGAAAACCGCTCAGAACCGTTGTAGCCAAAGTTAAACTCCAAAAAATACCTACTTTTGAATGAATAAGTTGCTCGGCCTGCAAGGGTTTCATTACGGTAAGGTAATGAATACTGCAGCGTATATGGGTTTTGATCCGGGTGGTTTTGAACAATGTTAGGATCCTTGTTATTTGAATAAAGCTGTTGCTGACGGGTTCCTATTAAAGCCGCACTTATGTTATGATTTTTCCCAAGTGTTTTGCTGTAATCCAATACCCCTTGCAAGTAAATCTGGGTTTGCAGGTTATCTGAACCTACATCCCGGTTGTAGGAAAGGTATTCTGTAGCCTGYCCCGGCTGCGAGTTGATCCAATTCAATGTGTATTGATTACTTGCCTTATCATAATTTGCTACGTTATAATAAAATGGGTTGTAATACATCTGCGATTGGAAGTACGCATAGCGGTTAGTACTAAAAATGGCATGAAAATTTAAGCCGCTGGTTACAAAATCCAAATTTTGATTTAACTCAAGTTGAGCAAGCATTCTTGACTCTGAAAAATTTTGGTGCCCCGATAGCAAATTGGCATACGGATTAATATAGGTAGTTGAGCCTACTCCACCACTTGCGGCAGGCACGTTCCCAAATAAAATATGCTTGGTTTTAAGATTGGCAGAATCGGCAGGATAATAAGCCGGAAAATCAACCGGGCTGGTATGCACGGCCAGGTTGTACAGGTCAGTTGCCAATCCGCCGTCGTTGCTACGCGGACCGTTGTATTCATTAAAGGTACCTGATAAACGTACAACCAGTTCGGTTTTATCAGTAATATTAATGTTTACGTTTGAACGCAGCTGGTAGTTTTTATAATTAACATTGTTATTGTTGTTGTTCCTGATATCAGTTCTTAATATACCATTATCATTACTAAATGAACCGGCAACATAATAACGGGCAACACCGCCGCCACCTTGTACACTTAAATTACCGCGCTGGTTATTGGTATGATCTTTAAACAACATATCAACCCAGTTAACAGCAGGATAAACATACTGGTTGCTACCAGGCGCATTGTTTATGGTATTTTGTGTATTGATGATCTTATTTTGGGTATATGGAAGCGGGTTTAACGGATAGCGTGTTCTGACAGCTTCATCATACATCTTCATGTACGTAATAGGATCAGCAAGCTCGAGCGTTCTGGTAGATTGCGATCTGGAGTTTTCAAGCCTGAAATTGATCTGTGCTTTACCGGCTTTACCCTCTTTGGTTTTTACTAAAATAACGCCATTACCACCTCTTGCTCCATATAAAGCAGTTGCACTCGCGTCTTTTAATACCGAAAAACTTTCAATATCATCAACATTTAGCCTTGCAAGGTCTGTTGATGTTAGCTCAACGTTATCAATTAAAATTAAAGGATCCTGTTTATAGCCAAATGTAGTTACACCCCTTATAAAAAACTTGGAGTTATCATTACCCGGCTGACCGCTTGGCGTATATGCAATAACACCGGCTACCTGTCCGGCTAAAGCGTTGGTAAGGTTACTTGCCGGTATCTTTAAATTCCCTGGCTTTACAGTAGTAACCGAACCAACTATAGCTTCGCGGGTTTGTTTGCGGCTATAGGCGGTTACTACCACTTCGTCTGCCGACTGTACATCCTCCACCAACGTGATATTGAATATCCTGGTTGAAGATGTGATGGTAAAAGTTTGCGATTTAAAACCTACAAAGCTTACTTTAATCGCTGCACCCTCCTTTACATCCAGGATAAACTTACCATTATTATCCGTGACAGTACCTTGCTTAGAATTACCGACAACCGAAATACTCACCCCGGGCAGGGTTTCTCCCTTTGCGTCTTTAACTGATCCCGTTATGGTAATGTCGGCCATTATTAGCGCCGGCGTAACGGGGAGTTTTACCACTGGTGTTTCTTTGATGATGATGGATTTACCATCAATGATGTAAGAGAGCTGAAATTTTTTCAGGGCTGTGTTTAGCACATCTTTTACGTCGATGTTTTTAAAATCAACATTTAGAGTATAGTTTTTCTGCGGGCCCTTTGGCGACCAGAACACATTGTATCCTGTTTGCCTGTTGATCTCACTAAACAGTTGTTTTAGGGTAACATTGCTTTGTTTATAAGTTATATTTTGTGAAAAAACCGATGCGCTAACCTGCATAAAAGCAAGCATGAGTATAAGGCTCGTTATTTTCATTATCAGAAGGAATTTCTTGATGTAGCACGAAGGCTTACAAATGTTTGTAGTAAAATTTTTGTACATTTGTTTAGGCTGGTTAATGTTAAAATTGTTATCTCCAATAGCATTTAATAATTTAATAAGCTTTGAGATCAGAGGCATCGCGAGTGTCTCTGGTCTTGCCTTTAAATTATACTCTTCCTGGTCAGGTGTAGTCTTTCATTGTCTTCTCGGTTTAAATGGTTTAAAGAATATATAATTAGGTTTATTTATTTTTTGTGACCCTGATGGTAGACCCCTCAATAATGAACCGGGCATCAGTCACTTTTTCAATCATCTTTAATAAAGTTGCTATATTAGAAAATCGCGTGGTAACTGCAACAAGCGATTCTTTTTTAACGCTTTCATCCTGAAATACAACTTTTACATCATACCACCTGGCTATCTCCCGCATTACAATCTCCAGGTCTTCATCATCAAACCTAAAAAAGCCATTCTTCCAGTCAACAGCTTCAAGCGGGTCAACATCCGAGACCGTGAATGCCGCTGTAAGGTCGGCTTCCTGTCCGGGTTTTAGCATGGTATTTTTACTGCCTGCCGTAATTTTAACAGCTCCCTCTAACAGCGTGGTTTTAGTATGCTGCTCATCAGGATAAGCATTCACGTTAAAATGAGTTCCTAAAACTTCAACTACCTGTTTATTAGTAACCACTCTAAACGGCTGGTTTTTATTATGGGCAACCTCAAAATAGGCTTCGCCATTGAGCTCAACCACACGTTCTTTAGAGGAGGTAAAATCAACCGGGTATTTTAATGTTGTGGCGGCGTTAAGCCATACCCTGGTGCCATCAGGTAAAAGCAATTGATATTGCCCGCCTTTTGGGGTTTCCATGGTATTGTACTGTAACTGACCATTGGCAGATGCATCTGAGCCGGCATCATAGGTCAATTTACCGTCGGCTGTTTTAATGATCTGGCTTCCACCTTGTTGGGTTATTTTACCGTTACCAACATCAGCTAATCGAATTTTTGTTCCATTTGCTAACACTAAAACAGCTTTGTTACTACCTGGCTGAATATGCTGGCTAAGCGCAATTGCTGAATTTTTACTTTCCTTTTGTTTTTTCTCAAATAGAAGGGCACCTGCAGTAAGCATGATCAGTACAGATGCAGCTACAAGCCAATTTTTATAACCAAAGGATCTTGTTTTTGGGAAATCGATCTCACTCAACAAGCGCATCAATATTTCTTCACGAACACTTTCCTTATCTTCCGGAAATTCCGATTCCTGATTGGAAATATGATTATACCAGTTGGCCAAAGCTTGCTTTTCTGAAGCTGTAGCTGTGCCGTCTTTATGTTTTTTTATTAAGCTGTAAATGGTTTCGCGGTTCAATTGGTTTGGCGCTTTATAATGGTATGTTACACGAGATGCACTTTACCCTACATCACTATTAAAATAAATTTTAATTTTTATCGGGTGTGTCATTTTATAGCTTTTCATGCACCATCTTTTATAGTTCTTGTCGCACCATGTCTTTCGTGCCTTCGTGTATGATAAATAATGTGGCAGTTAATTTACCGTGATGGCCCTGGCTGGAAATTGCAGACTATTCAATAACTGAATAAAATTTTTAATTTCGTGTAAATGATTGTTGAATAACATGAAGAATAGTGTAAATATTCCGGCAACGTTACGGGCTATTGTCCTTTGCTCTTTTTTTATCCATTATGGAGCTAATGGCCAGGCGCAAAACAACACCATGCGTGACAGAGACGGCAATAGCTACACCATCAAACTCATGCCGGATAACAAAAAATGGATGACGGCTAACCTGAACATCAATATCCCCGGATCTTATGGTTATGAAAAAGCAGAACAGAAAAATAATTCATACGGCCGTTTATATACCTGGCAGGCGGCACAGGAAGGATGTAAATTATTAGGTGCAGGCTGGCGTTTGCCAACTAATGAAGAATGGCAAAAAATGGCCAAATGGTATGGCGGCGTACGCGATGATTCGGAAGATGGTGGAAAAGCTGCCTATCAGGCGCTTATAAATGGCGGTAAGGCTGCATTTAATGCGGTATATGGCGGTATCCGTGATCCGGCTGAAGGCAGTAACACTGATGTTGATGCCCATGGATTTTATTGGACGGCTACAGAAAGCGATACAGTCAGCGCCTGGTTTTATAACTTTGGCAAAAATGGTAAAATACTGAATCGCCACCAGGATGGCCAAAAGCAAACGGCTATCTCCGTTCGCTGCATCTGTGATGTCGTAAAATAAAGGAGCAATAATAAACCATTAACCTGTAATACCTGCTCCATCCAAACTTTGGTATTATTTCTATGGGCACCATAAGTTCAAAAAAGTGGTGCATGAAAAGCTATAAAATCACAGGGTGTAGTTTTTTACACCCGATCATACATTTGCAACCATTCATATAAGCTTAGCCCAAACTGTCACAGGTATTAAACGAATCCGGGTGCCGGAGGGTGTTTTCCATAAATATGGTGATTGCATTTTGAATATGATGGATCATTAGCTGGTTATAGCCACAGCTGTTCAGGAATTCTTCGCCTGGATGGATGGGATACCTAAAAACCTCAATAACCTGTCGCAAATTGGTTGTAAATTGTCGCATACTGCCCTGTTCAATACCTGTTTTTACTTGCATCTTTGTTAAAGCAAATTGATATAAGCAACAATTAACAAACCGTGGAGCAGCTACCATATACAAAAACGGGCGATCCGAAAAGCCAAACGAGTAGGAACAAAAAAAAATAATTTTATGTCAGACAACAAAGTTTCATTACACAGAGTTATTAAGGCTTCACCTGAAAAGGTATATCGTGCCTTTACCGAAACCGTGGCTATGGCTTCATGGTTGCCGCCTTATGGTTTTCTTTGTACCATACACGACATGAACGTTCGGGTAGGTGGTACTTATAAAATGTCGTTTCACAATTTTACAACCGGTAACAGCCATTCATTTGGTGGGGAATATTTAGAGATCAAACAAAATGAGTTTCTGAAATACACAGACAAATTTGACGACCCAAACCTGCCTGGTGTAATGACTACTTCTGTTTGGCTTCAAAAAACATCCGTAGGTACAGACCTAAAAGTACTGCAGGAAGGAATACCTTCGGTGATACCAGCCGAAATGTGTTACCTGGGCTGGCAGGAATCGCTGGAAAAACTCATTAAACTGGTAGAACCTGAAATACCGGATGCTTGATTAGCTCCCAAACTGTTTCTGCGTCACTTTTGGTGAAAATTGATAATCGTGAAATGTAATTGATAGGAAAAATTCCTAAAAATCACTTTTATTGATCTGAGTTTTGAATCATCACCAAAAGTGACGAAGAACTATTTAATGAGACGATTTTTTCACTTTTACTGTCACGTTCTATATTTATAAACGTCTTATAATTAAACTTTTACTAATATGTGTTCCATTGATTTTTCCAATATTATAATTACAATTACATAGTTTTTTGACGTTAGTATAGCCTAACAGAACCTTATTCCTATGAAATATTCTGCTTTATTTTTCCTGTTCTTTATTTGCCTCAACCAAACGTACAGTCAGGAAAACAGCGCCCTTGTTCAAGCCCGATTGGACAGCGTTTATGCTAAAGTTTTGAATATTTACGAACTGCCGGGCTTTGCTGTTGGCATTATCAAAGGCGGCAAAGTGATCTATGCCCAGGGATTTGGGGCTAAGGAATTGGGTAAACCCGGTGCTATTGATGCCAGTTCCTCATTTCACATGGCCTCTGTTTCCAAGCCATTTACGGCCACGGCCATCATGCAGCTTGCCAGCAAGGGCAAAATAAAGCTTGATTCGCCTTTAACCACGTACATCCGTTATTTTAAAATGAAAGCCCCCCGTTATAAAAAAGTAACGATCAGGCAAATGCTCACCCACACGAGCGGTTTTCCTGATGTTAAGGATTATGGCTGGAATAAACCTCAGTATGACGACAAAGCATTAGAAAGGTACATTAAAGATAGTGTATCCATCAATGAGCTTTTATTCGAGCCTGGCTCGGATTTCTCGTATAGTAATATGGCTTATGATGTACTGGCAGAAGTAATCAAACAGGTATCGGGTATGCCTTTTGAGACCTATATGGACAAATATATTTTCAAGCCGTGTAAAATGTACAACAGTACTTTCCTGGTTAAAGCGGTACGGCCTGACATCGCAACAACCCCTCACGTATTTGGTGCAAACTGCAAATTCCAGGTGAGCGGCATCTATCCTTATAACCGTTGTCATGCAGCAGTTCTACCTTGCATTCTACAATAAATGATATGCTTATTTGGGCAAGCCTGATCCTGAATAACGGAAAACTTTATGGGAAACAGATCATCAGTTCCGAAAGCCTGAAAATGATGCTTTCAACCCAATACAAATTTGATCAGGAAAGCTCAATGGGCCTGGGATGGTTTCTGGATACCCGGAATGGCAAACAAGTGATTGGTCATGGTGGCAGCGACGTAGGGTATGCATCCAACATTAGCATTATCCCGCAAGATTCGGTTGCTGTTGTTGTAATGGGTAATTTATTCAGTTTTGTTCCTGATGGCGGGATAAAAGAGCTTGCCTTCAATGCAGTTTATAACCTGACTGATTGGAAATTAAAAAAGCCGGTTAACCTGGTGATTGCGCCGTTAATGTGTAAAGAAAGTTTTGCTAAAGCAAAAGAGAAATATTTCGAGCTAAAGAATAACAATTCCGACGACTATGATTTCACCGAAGAATGGCTGGATAAGTTGGGCTATGCCTTTGTTGATGAGGGAAAACTGCGGGATGCTATAAGTGTGCTGCAATTAAATGCAGAAGCCTACCCAAAATCCGTCAACTGCTACGATAGTCTGGGTGAAATTTATGTAATGAACGGACAAAAAGAAAGGGCAAAAGAAGCTTTCAAAACAGCATTAAAACTTGACCCAAACTGCGAGCGTTGTTTGAGAAAACTTAAAAAGATCGGCAATGATTAGAAGTGCTAATAAGCATATAGTCTCACTAAAAGAGAAAAACAGTCTCATTAAAATTCTGAATAAATTTAGAAAGAGCGATAAATATAAATGATGGCAAGCAACAATACGCCGTACTTTTTTAGTTCGCCGCGAATGATCTTAAGGGCACGGGTCAAATTAGCCTCTACACCTTTTTCGGAAATTTGCATCTCGGCAGCTATCTCCGAGTTCTTCATACCATTTTCACGGCTGTAGCGAAATACCAGACGGCATTTTTCAGGAAGCTCTTCTACTATATCATCGATATACTGCTGCAGAAAACGGGCATCCAGCTTATCTTCTTCATAAGAAATGATTTCATATTCAAAATTCTTCAGGGCAAGTTGGCTGCGGCGCTGTTCTTTTTGATAATAATGGTATATACTTAATTTGACGGAGACGGCCAAAAAACCCGGCAGATTTTGAATATTGACCAAATCTCGTCTTTCCCACAAGGAAATAAACACATCATGTACAATGTCTTTAGAAACAGCCCGGTCCTTGCTATGATTCCATGCAATGGCCAGCATTGTATCCCAATACCTGTTATAAATTTCGGTAAAGGCACCCTGTTCACCTTTCTTTAAAAAAAGGGTTAGCCGTTCGTCCGTATATGTGCTGTAATCAGGCATGGTGTTTACCTTAATATATTAACAGAACTTATTTCGGAACATCCAACTAATTGCTCACCCGGGCAGCGCATGGTACAGGTGAATTCAAAAAAAACAACACTTCTCTTTTGGGGTAAATATTTCTCCATATTTTAACTTTAATTGTTTGCAACTACCATACAGTTCCTGATAATAGAAAATATTAGTATGTCAATAAACCATTAATAATCGGGCCATCCCATAGCGCAGAATTTATATTTTCAAATAAATTCGGGCTGCCTGAACCAGACAAAATTAAGTTGACTTATTAGTATACAATTGGTTATATAAATGTACAATATACATTTAAAAGCTAAAAATAGATAAAAGCCTTTAAAAAAAGCAATCTTATCTATATGATCTGCAAAGATCTCAGTAAATGTCATTTATTTTTTAGAACAATTACATTAATGTTGCAAATTTATTTTATTCCTGTCCTAAACAAACGGCATCTCAAGTAAATAGGGTTAAATAAACGACGCGAGCATACTTACTTTAAACAAAAAATACGCAAAGCCCCGGGCTTCCTTATTCCCGACGGTTTACGTATTTAGTTGTAAAAAAGATGTCAGTTTAATTGGTATGGAAAACTTCTTCCATATTTTGCCATATCTTTTTCTGGCTTGCGGCTTCGGGCAATGGATTTTGTGCCGGATTTGTTTCTTTCCACCAGCGCTGTGTAGTGCTATCTGCAGCCATTTTGGCCATATCCCCGTTAAAATCAGTTCCGGTATATTCAAAATAGCTGAATAAGAAATATTTGCCGTCAATTTTTTGAAGATAAATAGAGTAATTATGTATGTTACAATCCTTTATCTTTTTTAACACACCGGGCCAAACTGCAGCATGGAGTTTTTTATAATAAGCCGTTTTTTCGGGCTTTAAACCGGTTACCATTCCAAAACGCTGCACTTTCACCGTGTCTGTTATAACAGTCTTTGATGTTTTATCTTGCTGATTATTACATGCAGCAAAAGCCAGGCATCCAACAATGGCTAAAGTTTGAATTAAACGTAATTTATACATAGGTCAAATTATCTGAATATGTAAAAGAGTATAACCATAATAAACACCAATAGCAGGGAGAGTACTTTATAATTTCCTAAACCGCTCCAAGCAGGGCCGCGTAAGGGCTCCCACGGCGATTTCCAATACAGTGTCGCACTTTCTTCGGTATGCTTTACAGGATACAGGTAGGATAGCGTTACCTGTATAACAACACAAATAACAAATAAATAAAAAGCCATCATCATAAATGGCACCTGCCCTATGGCCGTAGTTGGGAACAATTTATTCATTGTAAATACCACAACACCAATAGCCGAACCGATCCATAAGGTATATTTAGCCGATATTGCCGATGCCTTTTCCCAGAATACACCTAATAAAAACACGCAGGTTATTGGCGGGGCTATGTGAGCAATAATGTCATTAAGGCCATCAAAAATACTTCCATAATGATTAAGTAATGGCAACAATGCCAGCGACAGGAGTAGTGACACACCCGCTGCTATCTTACCAACTTTTACCAGTCGTGCATCTTTGGTTTCGGGATTGTACCTTTTATAAATATCATAACTCACAATGGTTGAAATAGAGTTTAACGCCCCCGAGATCTGGCTCATTAAGCCCGACAGTAATGCGGCAACCAATACTCCTATCAAACCCTGCGGTATTAATTGGGTTATCATTAAGGTATAAATCCCCTTGCTGTCAACCACTTCTTTACCCGCCACTACGGTTTTTAAAGCCGAAATATCCAGATGCCCGCTTTGGGCCAGCGTGTAGGCAAACAGGCCGGGCATCACAAAAATAAAAACCGGTAATATTTTTATAAACCCGCAAAACAGCGGACCTACCCGGGCATGATTCACATCCTTAGCCCCTAACACACGCTGCACAATGGTTTGATCGGCACACCAGTACCAAATTCCAAGTACCGGATATCCTAAAAACACGGCGTACCAGGGCATTCCGCTGGGGTCGCCGTGTGGCCGTAACATCGAGAGCTTATTTAGCTCGCCGGTATGTTTTAACACATCAACCATTGGCTCCCATCCACCCATTTTATTATAAGCGGCAACACTCATAATGATGGCCCCGCCCAATAGTACAATGGTTTGGATAGATTCTGTTACCACTACGGCCGTTAAACCGCCAACAATGGTATAAATGGTAGTTATGATGGATATTACAATTACGCTGGTGTACATATCAACACCAAACAGCGTATGTAAAACCACCCCGCCTGCCAATAAGGAGAATGCGATATGAATAAGTACAGCTGATACTACCGATATAATGGCAAGCCAGTCGCGGCTGGCCCGGTCATATCGTTTCTCCAAAAAATCGGGCAAGGTTGCCACCCCTGATTTGATATAGAAAGGAGCAAAAAACAGTGCCAGTAATATCAATGTAAATGCAGCCATCCACTCAAAGTCGCCATTAAGCAATCCTTTGTCAAAGCCACTTTGTGCAAGGCTTACCAGGTGAACACATGATATATTGGTTGCAAATAATGCCAAACCTATCATTGGCCAACGCAGCTTTTTACCCGCCAAAAAATATTCGCCTGCTTCATTATTGTTATTACGGGTTTTAAGCTGATGGCGGATGCCTGACCACATTCCTATAATAAAAATAAATGCAATGTATAAAGCGCTGATAATAAGATCGGGGGTATGAATCATTGGTGCTAAACTCTAATTTCTAAACTCTAAATAGTAATTTCTAAACTCTACATTGCCAGGCATTTTTTCACTACTCACTACTCACTACTCACTACTCACTACTCACTACTCACTCAAAACTATCAGATCGCAGCTGCTTCCAGGCTCCTGAGGCGTTGTATATACCCCGTTATTAATTTTAACCGGATAGGTAAAATGCTGCTGCAAATGCGGGATATGCTCTAAAAACAAAGCCTGGTGCCCTACCGAAATGTGATTAAATAATACCAGGTGCTGGTGTAGTTGCCCCATATCACCAACATGCGGTACTACGGGTACGCCATATTTTTTACATAGTAAACTAACGGTTATAAATTCGCTTACCCCGCCTACCCTTACCGCATCAACCTGTATAAAAGATGCGCATCCGGTTTGCAGATAGTTTTTAAAGGTGATTTTATTGGGCACATGTTCGCCCAAAGCCAGCTTCACCGGAGCCACAGCATCAGCCAAAGTTTTATGGGCAAGCACATCATCGGGATGGGTGGGCTCTTCAACCCAGTAAGGGTTCATACTTTTAAATTTATTGCAGATGGATATGGCCTGCGGTAGGTTCCATTGCTGATTTGCATCAAGCATTACTTTTATGCTATCGCCGGCAACTTCCCTTACAATATGCGCCCGGCGTATGTCCCTTTCAGGATCAACAGAACCAACTTTTAGCTTCATGGCGGTAAATCCTTCGGCTAAAGCTTTTTTGCAGTTTTCACGCACCTTTTCGTCAGAGTAATTGAACCAGCCTATGGAAGTATCATAACCAGGATAACCTTTCTCTAAAATACCCTGACGCCCCATGCTGGTTGATTTTTGAGCTTGAAGCATTTGAATAGCCTGCTGATGGGTAAGCTCGTCTTCCAGGTACGACAGGTCTAACGTAGCCACAATTTCTTCGGGCGATAGGTCGGTTAATAATTTCCATAGCGGCACCCCTCTTTTTTTTGCCCAAAGATCATAACAAGCGTTGGTAACCGAAGCAAGTGCCAAATGCACAACACCCTTATGCGGTCCAAGCCACCTGAATTGCTGATCGTTTGAAAGCTGGTTAAACAGTTGGCCAAAACCAGCCATCATTTCTTCAATATCCTTACCCACAAGTTTACTGGCGTAGTATTGAGCAGCTTTGCAAACCAGGTCATTCCCTTCGCCCAGGGTAAAGGCAAAACCGGTGCCTGTTAAACCACTGTCGTCAAACAACCGTGTTACCGCGTATGAATATACAGGATCAGTGTGTATAGCGTCACTCCCTGCACTGCCATCAAGTGCATAGCGCACATCATCAACCTTTATATTTTTTATCATTTTTTTAGATCTGATTTAGTTGGATAGATTGATTTATAACTCGTCTGTAACCTAACTCGGCCCCGCCCGTTACCGGCAAAATACAACCGGTAATAAAACGTGCCTGTTCTGATATCAGGAACAAACAGGCATCGGCCACAACATCCCCCTCGGGGCAATAACCCAGCGGATGTATTTGGTCGAGATAATTTTCAATGGTCAGTGAATCGGGCTGCTCTTTACTCCAGGCACGAAGCATTGGTGTCCATACGCCGGCCGGGGCAACCGCGTTAACCCTGATGCCGTAAGCGGCATAATCAAGTGCCATTGATTTTGTTAACGCGTTTACAGCGCCTTTGGTAGCGCTATAGGCCGCATGTATTTCCTGGCCAATGTCGCCTACCAAACTACCGGTATTCAGGATATTGCCGCGTGTTTTTTTTAATTCCTCAATACCAAATTTGGTGGTGTTATAAATGCCTTTCACATTTACATCAAACAGGTTGCTCCATTCTTCTTCTGTGGTATCATGAACGGCTTTTGACGGATTAGAGATACCGGCATTATTATGGATCACATCAATCCCTCCAAAATTATTGACAGTTTCGGCAATTGCCTTTTCCATATCGCCCGTTACCGATACATCTGCCTTTATGAAATGTATATTATCTGCCGGGAGTTTTCTGCGTGCCTGGCTAATGCTTATTGCTGAGTTTGAAATTATACTGAGCCGGGCCCCTGCCGCGTGATATACCCTGGCGCATTCAAAGCCAATACCTTCGGTGCCGCCCGTTAAAAAGATCACTTTGTTTTTTAGTAACATATGATGTTGTAGTTGAAATTAAGGCATTGCATTTAATGCATTAATATTTTTATAGTGTTAAACCTACCAATGGAATTCCCTGAAATTTGTTAATATACCCGGTTAAATTGGTCATTACTGAACAATCAAAAGTAACTGCACGTATTGTACATTATAATAGGTAAAACATTTTTTTTGATGGATTATGCTACTAAAAAATACCTGTAAGATGTGTTATATTGGCAAAATGTTATGAATGGTTTGCAATATGCTCTGAATGATTGTTTTTGCAATTTGTTTTATCTATAATAGCATATTACATTACTGGCAAAATGCTTTTATAATGTAATATTCCATTGCAAAACCAATTATTACTTTAATGAGTAGCAGCTTAAAAAGACGAGATGGCTTTATAGGAGAAAAACTCTTTGCGATCCCTCAAAAAATATTGAAAGAGGCCAAAGAACGCGATCCTGAACTTTTCCCTGTTTATATTACCAATATAGGTTATTTCCCTAAGGCAAGCTTTCATTATCGCGAACGAAGGAAGGGTTGCGAGGATAATATACTTATTTACTGCCTGCAGGGAAAGGGACATTATATATTAGATAATAAACGATACGAAGTAAGTTCAAACCAATTTGTAATTATACCCGCTACCGACAAATACATGCGATACTGGGCCGATAAGGACGACCCCTGGACTATTTATTGGGTTCACTTTACCGGCGATAATATGGAGGCTTTTAATAGATCACTTAATTTGAGCATAACAAGGGGTCCTGTTCAAATACCTTTTAGTGAAAAAGCCATTGAAATATGGCAAAATATTTATCAAACCCTTGAAATGGGTTACAGTGCTGAAAACCTGTGCAGTGCCAGTTTTTGCCTGTATCATTTGATAGCTATCTTTTTATTTCCGCAACGACATATTCAAAATGACAAGGACAATGAAGGCGACATCATTACCAAAACCATTAACAATATGCGCAACAACCTGAATAAAAAACTTACTGTTGAGGATATGGCCGTTAAACACAGTTTATCGGTATCGCACTTTTCAAATATTTTCAGAAAAGCTACCGGGATGCCCCCTATTGATTATTTTATTCATCTGAAAATGCAAAAGGCATGTCAGTTACTATATGCTAATGGCGACAAGATAAAAACAGTAGCTGTTGATCTGGGTTATGAAGACCCCTACTACTTTTCGCGCATATTTAAGAAATACATCGGCACCTCACCTGAGCAGTACAGGGTTACCGCAAAAAATACGGGTTGATGCTAAGCCACAAGTCGACTCACCCCGACATCGCTGCGCTCGTCATCCCTCTCTTCGCCTTCGGCGGAAAGAGGGAGCCAAAATGAAAGATTGAATTATATTTTTTCTCAGCAGATAAGCTTCGGACGAAATTAGGCAGAACAATGGTGGCCCGTGCGGCTGCAGGGGCATTAGCAATTTTGCCAGAAGCAATGGAATTGAGCGTGCGTAGCAGGGCAAAATTTAGCAGCCCGTGGTTCTGACCGATTTGTATTATAGGTTTGCTATAATTCCAAAATTTAATAAAAAAAGATTTTTCAGGCCGTTATCTTATAATTTTCCACATACATTTTACCACGCTTCACAAGCGCAAACATTCTTAAGATCAACTTGAATTTTACGTTATTTAATACCAATCCATATTTTTTATTTTTAAGTTTTCTTTCAGCATAGGCGCTGATTTCAGGATCATAGGTGATTGCTGTCCTGGCCGCCATATTTAATTCCTGCTTCA
>NZ_JBFUJG010000035.1:0-52228 GCF_056401495.1 Mucilaginibacter sp. P4_E8 | reverse complement strand
GTGTAACATCATACAGAAAGCAAATACATTATTAATATCGCATTTAACCGGTTTTTAAATTGGTTTATTTGCTTTTTTTGGCAAGGTTTTTAAGGTATATTTATGTAAAATATACTCCTATGGACAATCAGCATATAACCCCCGAATTTGATGATGACGAAAACGATGACGCATTAAATGATAATAGTGCTGACCGTGACAGAACATTAAAGGATGAATTAGGTGAAACTATTGATAAAGAGGATCTTAATTACAATCCTGATGATAACAGCTTTGAATATGATGTAAAAAGTGATGACCCGGATTATGATCATCCTGATCCATATGATACCTCAGTAAAAAACGGGAATGATATGAATTCAACTTATGATGAGGCCAACCCTTATGATACAGCAAATGAATATACCGAAAAAAGATCGCTCGAAACAGATGTAGACGACCTTGGCATGCATATTGACGATGGCGATATTGTAGAAGTTGACCCAACAGATGCTGCATTAGCACACACTCCTGAAGATGATCGTGATGATCTTGACGATGAAGGTTATCCAAAAAATGATACTGAATTTCTTAAATAGTTTTTAATGATGAGTAATCCCTGTGGTCATCCTGAACTTGTTTCAGGATCTCTCAGGATAGTTAATGAAGTATAATAACTTAGCTTATGAGATGCCGAAACGAGTTCGGCATGACAAATATAACGAAACAAGGCAGGCTTTAACCTGCCTTGTTTCGCCTCTCATTCAATCAAAATCAAGATTAAAGCGGTTTCTTAAATCAACAAGTTGTGGGTTCCTGGCAGCCATGTGCTGAAACTTTTCCATAGCGGTGTAAGGTTTTCTGATCACTTCCTGCTCATCAACACGTGCATTTACCTCAATACTGAAATTATTTAGTTTACTGCGCAAAAAATTATGCATTTCAGGTCGCTCCTCCCTAAATAAGTTTTCCTGTACTTTATTCCCTACCAAAATCTCAAATTCATATGGCTTTAGCATACGCGGCGCGTTGGAAGTAAAGATCGTAACCAGATTTTTCTTACCCTCGGCCTTTACTTTTGCTGCAAAATCGCTCCAGTACCTTAAAAAACTATCCATGGTAAAATCCTCGCGGGCATCACCCTTTAAATAAGGGTCTTCCTCTTCTGCAATCTCTTCCTCGGTTTTACCGGTATCAGTAAGCGAAGGGGTTGATAATCCTAAACTTGGCTTAGGTATAAATACCGCGGGCTTTTCGGTAGCTGGTGCCACCGCTTTTACCTGAGTTGCCTGATTATTTTGAGGCTGGGGCGCAGTCTTATTATAAGTAAGCGGCGTATCACTTAATACAGGGACCTCATTACTGATCTTATTTTCCTGAACCGGAGCTGTTATTGCTGCGGTATCAGGTTTTTTTTTTAATGACCCGTCGGTAACGGGCGTTGCGGCAAGTGGTGAAGTTGCCATGTTAAATGCCGAGGGCAAATGGCACATCTTGAGCAACGCCAATTCAACCTGCAATCGCTGGTTTTTACTCAGCTTGTAACTAATATCGCACTGATTGGCAATATTCATGGCCGAAAGTAAAAAAGATACCGAGCCTGTTTGTGACTGCTGCAGGTATTTATTTTTTATGCCCTCGCTTACTTCCAGTAATTTTAAGGTCGACTGATCTTTACTTACCAGCAGGTTACGGAAATGCTCGCTCAGGCCGGCAATAAAATGAGCCCCGTCAAACCCCCGGGCCAGTATCTCATCAAAAAACAACAATACTTTGGCTGTATTTTCCTGAAGTAAACTATCGGTTATATTAAAATAATAGTCGTAATCAAGTATGTTCAGGTTATCAATTACCGACCGGTAGGTTACCTTACCGCCCGAAAAGCTAACGATCTGATCAAACATGGATAAAGCGTCCCTTAAACCACCATCAGCTTTCTGGGCTATAATATGCAAGCCATCGGGTTCATAGCTTATATTTTCTTTCCCGGCGATGGAAGCCAGGTGACCGGCCATATCATCAACCTTGATACGGTTAAAATCAAATATCTGGCAGCGCGAAAGTATGGTGGGCAATATTTTATGCTTCTCGGTAGTGGCCAGTATAAATATGGCGTAGTGCGGAGGTTCTTCCAGCGTTTTTAAAAAGGCGTTAAAAGCCGCCTGCGACAGCATGTGAACCTCATCAATAATATATACCTTATAACGCGCGGCTTGTGGTGGTATGCGCACCTGCTCAATCAGGCTGCGGATATCATCAACCGAGTTGTTTGATGCCGCGTCAAGTTCATGAACGTTAAATGAGTTGCCATTTTCAAAAGCTTTGCACGAAGCACATTCGCCACAGGCTTCGCCATTGGGCTGTAAATTTGTACAGTTAATGGTTTTTGCAAGTATGCGCGCGCAGGTGGTTTTGCCCACACCGCGGGGGCCGCAGAATAAAAATGCCTGCGCCAGCTGATTATTTTTAATAGCGTTTTTGAGCGTATTGGTTATATGTTGCTGACCAACAACGGTTTCAAAAGTAGCCGGGCGATATTTACGAGCCGAAACAATAAAATTATCCACAGCTACGAAGTTAACAAGAAAATGCTTTAAGTTAAAGTACCAATGAAACGATTATGTAATTAAAAACTACGTTGCTTTATTGCAGGTCATCATCAGGGAGATGATCATCATCTTCTGGATCGGGTATACCGGGAATAAATTCGGCGTCGAGCCTGTCGTCAAAATCTTCGTCATCTTCGTCGTTCCAATCCCCTTCTATCGGTCTATCGCCGCGGGGCGCAGACAGTACAACTGAATCCGATGTAAATAACTGAAATTTAGAACTTTCAATTTTGCAAGGTGTAATCAGCATAACAAAGTATCTGTTTAAATCCGGTAATTAGCAAAATAAGTATAATTCAGCTAAAAATACTGCTTTTTATCATTATAATTGATTTGATTAATCCAAATTTCTTCTTACATTTGCAGCCCCGTAATAGCGGGTAATTAATTAAAAATCAAAGTATAATAATGCAACAGTACGAAATCGTGATCGTTCTAACCCCGTTGTTATCAGAAGAAACAGCTAAAGAAGGCATTGCCAAATTTAGCAAGATCTTAACTGATGGCGGAGCCGAAATTGTCCAGGAGGATAATTGGGGTTTGAGAAAATTAGCGTACCCTATTCAAAAAAAGACTACAGGGTACTATCACTTAACTGAATTTAAGGCTCCAGGTGATTTAATTAACAAATTGGAGGTAGAGTTAAGGCGCGATGAGCGTGTTTTGCGTTTCCTGACCATTGCTTTGGATAAACATGCCATTGCTTACAATGATAAAAAACGCAGCGGTGCTTTTAACAAAAAACCAGCGGCTAAAGTGGAGGACGCAAACTAATGGCTAACGAACAAATTAAATACGTTACCGCTCCCAAAGTGGAGGATAACCGTAAAAAATACTGCCGTTTTAAAAAGAATGGTATTAAGTATATTGATTACAAAGACGCTAACTTTTTATTAAAGTTCATTAATGATCAGGGTAAAGTATTACCACGCCGTTTAACCGGTACTTCATTAAAATTTCAGCGTAAAGTGGCTCAGGCTGTTAAACGTGCCCGTCACATCGGTTTATTACCTTACGTTACAGATTCATTAAAATAATAGGAGATTTAAGAAATGGAAGTTATTTTAAAACAAGATGTAAAAAACCTGGGCGATAAAGACGATGTAGTAAACGTTAAACCAGGTTATGGCCGTAACTACCTTTTACCAAAAGGCTACGCCATATTAGCTACTGAAAGCGCACGCAAAGTTTTAGCTGAAAACTTGAAACAAGCTCAGTTTAAACAAGAAAAGATCCGTAAGGATGCTGACGCGATAGCTGCCCGTTTAGAAGGTGTTAAACTTAACATTGGCGCTAAAGCCGGTGAAAGCGGTAAAATTTTCGGTGCCATCAACACTATTCAAATTGCTGATGCATTGAAAAAAGAAGGCTTTGAAGTTGACCGTCGTCGTATTACTTTTGATCAGGAGCCTAAGTTTGTTGGTGATTACATCGCAAACGTAAACCTGCACAAAGAAGTAAAAGTACAGGTTCCTTTCTCAGTAGTAGCTGAGTAATTTATATTTCGAAATTCGGATTTTTGATTTCGGATTTTGAATAAATTTTAGAATTTTTAAAAGGTGTTTCGCTAAAGCGAAACACCTTTTTTTATAGATAATTATTAGTTTTCGTGAAACGGACATCACCATCAAACAAAAAACCAAATCAGAGATCAAAAAACAGAGGTTCCCAATCAATGTTCGGCGGTATATTTAAACTGATCTTCAGGGCATTTAAACTCGCGTTTTTACTTTTTGTAGGCTTAAGCCTGTTGGGGGTGCTTTTTTACCGTTTTGTACGCCCGCCTTTTACCTGGCTCATGATTGAACGCGGTTTTCAGCAAAAGGCACGTGGTAAGGAATGGAAGATAGATAAACAATGGGTAAGTTTTGATGAGATATCTGATAACATGAAACGTGCCGCCGTAGCCGCTGAGGACCAAAGCTTTCTGGAACATCATGGTTTTGATTTCAGGGCCATTGAAAAGGCCATTGAAAAAAACGCGCACAGCAAAAAATTAATTGGCGGCAGTACCATATCGCAGCAGGTAGCTAAAAATGTTTTTTTATGGGAAGGGCGCTCCTTATTAAGAAAAGGGGTTGAAGCTTATTTTACCATACTGATAGAGGTTTTTTGGAGCAAGAAACGCATCATGGAGGTTTACCTGAATGAGATTGAAATGGGCGATGGTATTTATGGTATTGAAGCTGCCTCACAAGCCTATTTCCATAAACCGGCAGCCAAACTAACTAAACATGAAGCAGCAGCCATCGCGGTAATATTCCCAAGTCCGCTAAAATGGTCGGCCACCCACCCTACCCGGTATTTAAGGCACAGGCAATATTTGATCATGAAAAACATGAAAAGGCTGGGGCCATTGGATTTTTAGAAGCCCCCTACTCTGAAGGGGGAACAAAAGTTTATATACTCGCGATACTTCCCCTTTAGGGGATTGAGGGGTTTCTATTTATACTTCCACATCCTGGTTTTACCTTCAGATAGCCATTCAATAGCAGTATCTAATCGCTTTTGGCGGGTGGCATCGGTTTTGGCTTCGGTGAACCACTCTACGTACTCCTTTTTATTGGAATAGCTAAACCCATCAAACACTTCTTTAGCTTTAGGATAACCAGTTAAAAGATCAGTAAAATAATCCGGGATAACTAATTCGGCTTTTGCGGCAGGGGCTTTGGGGGGTGCTTTAACACCTTTTTCGTTCAATGCAATACACTGCAATATGTAATCAGTCAGTATTTCTTTTGAAGGCAAATCGGCAATGCTGGTAAGGCGGCCAAAGCTCCCCATGGCAGGTTCTTCGGTATTGTTCAAAACAAGGTATGGATCCTTAATAAGTGATGATCTCCAGAAACCGAAAGCGCAGTGCTGCTTAAAGGCAGCCATATTACATATGGTGCCTTTATAATCAAAAAAAGGCATCCCCCATTTTATTGCTTCCCCAATAAGCGGTGAGGCTTCATGAACTACCCACCTGATATGTTCCAGTATTGGCTTTGCAAATTCGGCAGACTTAGCAATATATGCATCTATCCGGCTATCGTATTGTCCCATACAATAAATTTATACATATTGTTTTCAATTACCAATATCCCTTAATATAATATTAACTTTTTAATTAGTTTTATAACAAGTTAAGCCACAACGACATGATATCATATTTATCAAAATTTACATTTGGTTTATTAGCTATTACAATACTTGGTACCATATCAGGATATTGTCAGGTTAAAAGCGTTTCGCCCAATCCATTTTGCGAAAAAGAGATAGTATCGTGGGATTATAGCTCAAAGGTTATTGGTGAAGATTATACCATATATATTCATTTCCCACCCGGATATGATACCACTAAAGCCAAGTATCCGGTATTGTATATGACCGATGGAGATTGGAACATGACTGTAGCCATGAATTGCTTTAATATGCTGCGACAGGATTATGAAACAACAGAACCGCTTATTGTTGGGATTGGCTATGGCTCCCGGCCCAATAAACGGGGGAGAGATTTAAACCCAGGCACCGGTGGCCCTAAGTTTTTAGATTTCATTCAGCAGGAAGTGATGCCATTTATACAAAGCAAATACAGGGTAAGCGATAATAAAGCACTATATGGCTATTCATTGGGCGGTATGTTTACCACCTATGTTTTATTTGAGCATCCAGATTTGTTCAATATGATCTTTATAGGTGCTCCCGGCAATGGTGGCAGTGAATTGATACCTGCAGCGCAAAAGTATTTTACTACCCATAAGGATCTTAATTGTAAAGTTTTTGCAGGCGTAGGCTCCTACGAACACATGGGAGTAAATAACATTGCACAGTTTAAAGCTTACATGGAAAAACAAAACTGCAAAAACCTTGAAATCGCTACAGGTGTTACCCCTAATGCCGGACATGGAGCGGCGCTGGCCCAGGTAATGCAAAATGCCATAGCATTTGCCTATTGCAAAAAACATAAACCTATTACCTTAGCGGCAGCAGATCTGGAAAAATACACAGGAAGTTATACTATTGCTGGTGATACCAAAAATAAATTCAAGTTATACGTAGATGATAAAATGCTTTATTTTAAACAAAATGAAGAGTCTCCCATTCAATTGGTTCCTTATACTAAGGATGGCTTTTTTATGTATGAAAGCGAGAGAGCAGACATATCATTTAAGGAAGAAGGCAGCAGGAAATATATACTTTTCGCTTTCCCTAACGAAAAGCCTACACGGTTGGATAAGACCAATTGATCAGTTAACTTCATCATTAGCTCATCCCTAACAGGCTTTTGTTCTAATCGCATATTTCAATAACAATTACTACCTTTTCTTTCAATCATAATGGAGAAAATATCGCTTCAATTGTTCCCTAATAGAATTTTAAAAAATAAATCAATAAACAGGCATTTCTGTTTGCCCTGGAAATATCAAAAATCAACAAGTTTATTCTTACTTCTTTGCTGAAAATATCTAATCCAAGCCACCGAAAGAGATAGATTAACACTAATTGGCAATATCATAAGTGGCATGTGTGTAAAGCAAAAACCAAGAATCACTAAAACTGTCAGCGTACATAAAATATATAATGTTTGCTTTCTCGCGAATATCGTTTCTAAGTGAACAATGTTAACTTTATTTTGAGCCTTATAGCTTTCTATAGCCGACTGAAAATCAGATAAAAATGTCTTTAGCAAATCATTGTTGCAGAAATTATTGTTAGCCCCTATTTTGAATTTAGTACCATCTAAAAACCCCAGGGTAAACACAATCCCATTTTTTCCATCGTATATATAATAATACTTCAAATCACTAAAGGGAATATGGATTGTTTGATTCAACTCTATTGTCAAATCGGTCATAGAGAGCTTTGCAATTCCTATTCTTTTAATTCTATGCTTATTTAACAAAAAGAATGCTATCGCTAATCCTATCAGTGCTATTACCCCTATACCTGGCGATATGATGCCCGTAAATAAAATTCTAAAAGGAAATAAGCCTAAAACTATAATTGCAAATGATAATCCAAACAAAAGATAAACAAGGCCTTGTCTAGTATATTCGAAGGTATAATCTTTCATGCATTATAAAAAGCGAAGGTCGAAGTGTGGTAAGTATAATAAATTACTGCTGACTTTCAGAAAATCAAACAGTCCTTAAAATTATCAATTAAAGTAACAAAAATGTTTTTTACATAAAATCTGGATGCTTCAAAGCCCTAGAATACCTTTGAGTTCGGGACGATATTTAGAAGTTAAAAATTCTGTTACTGTGATCTCCGCCAATCCATGTATGTAAAACGGATCTTCGGTAATGATTTTTTCTACCTCCTGTTTGGTAGCAGCCAAAGCCAGGATAATACCGCCAGTACGCGGCTCTTTACGTCCCCATATAACAAATATTCCTTTATCGTAATATTTTTCCAGGTGTTCAACGTGCGGAGCCATATATTTATCCACCTCCTCAAGCGGCACAATATAATTAAGATCGATGATGAACATAGTTTTAATTATTAAGCTATTACCGTTATTGTTTTCATAATTAATTGAATGAGCCAACTAATTATAATGATTTGTTAATTAACAAGATCCCTGAACAATTGTATATGCCAGCTGTTTTTAAATGGCACCTCCCATTTGCTTTCCAGTTCGGTTATATTTTGTACCATGTTGTTGTAAACAATCGTTTCGGTATTTATCTTTCCTTGCTTCAACATATCCTCAAAAGCATGGCGGGGTAGTGATTTCACCTCTTCCCCTTCACGATAGGCCAGGTTAAACCTGTCGAACAGGTTAACATTAAAACGCTGCTCTATCTGCTTCATAAAATGAACTGATTTATCAATGGAACATCCGCTGGCACCAGCCTGACTTTCATCAACTATCAAAATAAAAAAACGGTTATATCTAATCTCGGCCCGGGCTTTTAACTGGTTGTTATGGGCTGTCCAGCCGATGGTAAAATTATCCAGTTCAGGCTGTATCTGCTGCACTTCCTGGTCAGATAGTTTTCTATCGGCCTGGTATATCCAAACTCTTGAGTGTTGAGAAAATTCCATTTACAAAAATATCAATTTATTAACTTCGGGTTACATTTTGTTGTCATGAAAAAAACACATCTGTCGCAAACAAAAAAAATGCTGTTAGTTGTCTGCATTTTGCTTGCAGGTTGGCTTAATTATAGCTTCAGACCACAAACAGACGATCAGGAATGGCTGGATTGGAGTAACAAATGCCTTTCAGAATCGTACAACCCGCTGCCTGATGTTAAATTAAAAAAGTGGGAACTCACCCTTACAAACGATTATTTTTTACGGCTCCGAAAAACTTATCAACATGGTAAACAGGTGTATTACTCCTTTAATTTGCACCGCTTAAACGATGTAGGATACCAGGGCGACGACAAAGCAGGAACTCTGCAATTGAGCACCGCTGCCGATGATATTATTGTGCAAACTTATGAGGATCCAAAGGGGGATATCGACTCCATGTCGACCGTGCTTGACCTGCCCGTTAAGAACATGAGCACAGAGCGATTGGACAGCCTGAAAAGCGCGTTGAACTACTTTAAAACAAAAGCCGATTTATAACCCATTTGCCCTAACGGTGATCTCGGCAATATCCAGCACGCGTATCTCCTGCTCTTTATCCTGATGTTTTACGCCGTCGGTAAGCATGGTCATGCAAAACGGACAGGCAGCAGCCACAACCTGTGCATTAGCTTCCAGAATATCCTCCATGCGCTCCATATTGATGTCTCTTTTACCTGGTTCGGGTTCTTTAAACATTTGCCCTCCCCCTGCACCACAACACAAACCGTTTGATTTGCAGCGTTTCATTTCCACCAGTTCAGCATCCAAAATTTCGAGGGCAGCACGCGGCGCCTCATAAACATTATTACCCCGGCCCAGGTAACAAGGATCATGAAAGGTGATCTTTTTCCCCTTAAAACTTTCACCACCTTCGGCCTTCAGCTTCCCTTCATCAATCAGTTGTTGAATGAGCTGGGAATGATGGATCACCTCATAATTGCCCCCCAAACCCGGGTACTCGTTTTTAATGGTATTAAAACAATGCGGACAACCGGTTACTATCTTTTTGATGTTGTAGCCATCAAGCACCTGTATATTGGTCATGGCCAGCATCTGGAACAAAAACTCATTACCGGCACGCTTGGCGGGGTCGCCGGTACAGCTTTCCTCCGTGCCTAAAACGGCATAACTGATGCCTACATGCTGCAGGATCTTGCAAATATCACGGGTTATTTTCTGTGCTCGTTCGTCAAAACTACCTGCACAGCCCACCCAGAATAATATCTCCGGTTCTTTTCCCTGTGCAGCCATCTCGGCCATGGTAGGTACTTTTATTTCGGATATCGAGTTTTCCATATCAGATTTATTATTGGTAGATGGTCAATAGTCCATAAACCATAGTTTCCTTTATTGTTTTATTATAATTGGTTATAAGCTATCGTCTATGACTATTGACCATCGACTACGGACTTAAGGCTTCTCAGCCCAATTAAACCTGTCTGCCTGGCTGTATTTCCATGGAGCGCCATTATTCTCTACATTTCCAAACATATTGTTCAGACTTGCGGGAGCCTGCGATTCTTCCATTACAATATAGCGGCGCATTTCGGTGATGATCTCCAACGGATTAATATTTACCGGGCAGGCCTCCACACAAGCATTACAGGTGGTGCAAGCCCAAAGTTCTTCGCGGGTAATGTAATTATCCAATAAGGTTTTACCATCGTCATGATCTTTGCCGTGCTTATCCAGGTTATTACCCACTTCGGTGATCCGGTCGCGGGTATCCATCATAATTTTACGGGGCGATAATAGCTTGCCGGTAATATTGGCCGGGCACACCGAAGTACACCTGCCGCACTCGGTACAGGTGTAGGCTTCCATCAGATTTTTCCAGGTAAGGTCTGTAACATCCTTAACCCCAAAACGTGCTGGTTCGCCCGTGTTTTCAGGTACAAAAGAAGGATCAAGCATAGCTTTTACCTCGTTGGTAACCGATGCCATGTTGGTAAACTTCCCTTTTTTATTCAAGTTGGAATAATAGGTATTGGGGAAAGCCAGCAGGATATGAAAATGCTTGGAATAAGGCAGGTAATTTAAAAATGCCAAAATACCAACAATATGAAACCACCAGCATACCCGCTCAACAAGTACCAAGGCACCTGAACCATCAGGCAGCAAAGGGGCTATCAGTGAGCTTACCGGGAAGCTGCCGGCTTTAACGTAGTGACTAAAATGTAATAACTGTAATTTATAGTCGGCCGCGTTCATGGTTAAAAAGGCGGTCATCAGTAAAATTTCGGTAATAAGTATATAGTTGGCATCTGACCGTGGCCACTGTGTCATCTCGATACCGCTAAAGCGTTTTAAACGCACAATATTACGCCTGCACAGGAAAACCACACAAGCAACAAGCACCAGCACAGCCAGCCCTTCAAAGCCACCTATCAGCAAACCATACAAACCACCAAGCGGATGAGAAAATATACGATGCGATCCGAAAATACCATCAATCATGATCTCGAGCACTTCCAGGTTAATGATCACAAAACCTATGTAGATAAAAAAATGCATAATGGCCGCTACCGGACGTTTTACCATTTTAGTTTGTCCCAGGGCTATTTTTGCCATTACCTTCCAGCGTATGGCTGGCTGGTCAGAACGGTCAGTATCTTTTCCCAACAATATGTTGCGCCTTATTTTACCGGCGTTTTTGGCGAACAGGTAAATAGCCGCTCCTAAAATGATAATAAATATAGCCTGTGCAATCATTATGCGTGCATAGTAAGTTTTTCAAAGTTAATTGAATTGTTGAAACAGAAAAATGTTTTGAGGCCGAAAAATCCTATAGCAGCTAAGTAACTGATTAAGTGGATAATTGTTTAAGTTTATAATTAATACCTTACTCAATCATGCTTTTTTGAAAACTTTTTTCAAAAAAAACTTTTCAAACATAAAAAAAAAGTTACATTTGCACTCCCCAAAAGGAGGTATCATAGCTCAGTCGGTAGAGCAAAGGACTGAAAATCCTTGTGTCGCTGGTTCGATCCCAGCTGATACCACAAAAAATTCACACTGTGTTATATATAGTGTGAAATTGTTCAAGAAGTTTTTATAAAGCCTTTAGATGAAAATCTGAAGGCTTTTTCTTTGTCGGTTAATTCATAAACGCTATTTCTGCATTGGTATGAATTTCTTATTTTTAGGCGGTTTATCATGACCAGTTCAAAAATCCTAAGACCTTTTTACTAATGAATTTCAAACCTTTATCATTAAAATACACTTTGGTGGGCTTACTTATGTTGATTTCGCTAAGCGTTTCAGCTCAAAAAAAAGAGCAGACACGTATCGATTCGCTGCTCAAACAGCTACCGCCCGCCAAAGAAGACACCAATAAAGCTAACTTGTTAATAAATCTGGGGCGAACCTATTCAACGCTCAAAAAAGCAGACTCTGCCGTTTATTATCTGCAGCGTGCCCGGTTACTGGCAGAAAAGCTTCCATGGCAAAAGGGGGTGGCCAGATTATATTATTATCTGGGAGACCACTACTATAGCCAGACAGATTACGTCAAAGCGCAAAACTATCTGAAGGAAGCTACTGAACTGAGTTTTAAGATCGGCGATTACCAGTTTGCCTTTAAATCGGTTAGCTACCTTGCCGGCGCGATATATGCGCAGAAAAAAGGTTCCGCGGTGATCAGCTACCTGTTGCCTGCCGCCGGGCGTTTTAAAAAAAACAACCAGACGGGACTACTGATAAATACGTATGTGCTGATAGGGAATTGCAGCCTGCATGAATTTAATTACAATGCAGCCATGGATTACTTTGATAAAGCATTGAAACTGCAGGCAGCCACTCCGCATAACTATTTGAGTACATACGATTTGGTTGTGGTAGCCAACTTCTATTTTCGGCTGCACAATATCAAAAAAGCAAGGACGATCTTTCTGAAAGCCGCCAAAATGGCTGAGCAGACCGGCGATGAGGGCGGCATTGTCGATGTTTACATTGGTCTGGCGCATTGTGCCGATGTGGAGCATGATTATTCCAGGGCAATGGTCTATTATAATAAAGCGATACAAGTAGCTCAAAAAGCAAATAACTACAACAGTTTGTGCGCGACAGAAAATGAGATCAGCTGGGATTATTTTGTAATGAAAGACTATGACAAGGCCTGGCTGCATTCTAAACGCGCGACATCGTATGTAAAAGCCGACTCATCAATATTAGCTTATGCATTATCTACTTTGGGCAGTATTTACAGGGAAGCGCCAAATTCTGTTATGGAGAAGGCAGGCTTGAAACCTGGCCAGCAGTATGAGAAATCGCTTGCTTTATTATCTGAAGGACTCAACTATGGCGAAGCGCACCGGGATTTTGATTTGGTGAACGAAAGCTGGAGGGAGTTAAGCCTGACCTACGAAAAAATGAACCGTTATGCCGACGCTTTTAAAGCCTACAAAACCTATATAACCCAAAGGGATAGCACAGACAGTTTAAAGAACGAAAAGGCTATTTTACTGAAAGAGGCGCAACTTAACTATTCGCATAAAGAAGATTCGCTTAAATATAATCAGAACATCACGAACGCTCAACTGAAACAAAAAAAGCAGCAAAGTTATTTTTTTATAGGAGGGATAGCCGCATTATTGGTTTTATCGCTGTTTATCGCGCTGAATTACAATAACCAGCGCAAGTCGAACAAATTGCTGGCTGCCGCCAATGACCAGGTCACCAATGCCAATCATGAACTGAGCGAGCAGCGCGAGGAAATAACCGCCCAGCGTGATCAACTGGAGCATACTCTTGCCAATTTAAAAACGGCCCAGCAACAACTCATTCAAACAGAGAAAATGGCATCCCTTGGTGAACTTACGGCAGGTATAGCGCATGAAATACAAAACCCGCTGAACTTTGTAAACAATTTTTCGGAGGTAAGTATTGAATTATTAGATGAATTAAAAGAAGAAGCGCGGGCTGGTAATCATGAGGATGTGATAGCCATAGCCACTGATCTTACCCAAAACCTGGAGAAAATAAATCACCACGGCAAGCGTGCAGACGGCATTGTCAAAGGCATGCTGGAGCATAGTCGCCCCTCAACCGGCCAGAAAGAACCAACCGACCTGAACAAGCTGGCTGACGAATACTTACGACTGGCCTATCATGGTCTCCGGGCAAAAGACAAAAGCTTCAATGCCGAACTGATCACTCATTTTGAACAAAGCCTTCCACGGGTAAATATCATCCCGCAGAACATTGGTCGTGTTTTGCTCAACCTATTCAACAATGCTTTTTATGCGACACAACAAAAGCGAAAAATAGCTAACGAGGATTATAAGCCGACAGTTGAAATCACCACTTTACTGTCCGTAGATAATATCGTTATTCATGTAAAAGATAATGGCATAGGCATCCCCGATGCTATTAAGGACAAGATATTACAACCATTTTTTACTACAAAACCAGCCGGCGAAGGCACAGGCTTGGGATTGTCACTTAGTTATGATATTGTGGTAAAAGGACACGGAGGAAATATTGCCATAAATAGCACAATTGCGGAAGGGGCCGAATTTATTGTTCAGATACCATACTTTGTGACATAGATCACCCCGGATCACTTAACTACAACAATTTGAACCAATAAATTTATTGGTTCAAATTTGCAATTAGCTGCAAATCCGAAAGAAAATAGTTCGAGATTTGTACAGTAGCCACCACAAAATAAAAAACAAAAGCCTTAACTTATTAAAAGTTAAGGCTTTGTTTTTTACATCAATGCCAGATTTGATGTCGGTTCTGATTATAAAACCACTCCTATCTTTAAGTAAGGCCATTAAGCTTATCAATCTTTATTCTCAATATAATCTTCGAATTCACCCCACTCAATTCTTTCTTCGGCTTTATCATCTACTGTAATAAACGTGACACTGAGGTATCCTGTAGCCATTATAACCTTGTTGAAAGCGCATATTCCCACGTGGACAAACTTGAATTACGTTTCACATAATCATGTACTATCGAAAGCTTACGTTTGTGAATAAAACCAACCAATGCAAATCAAATATTAAACAGCAATTTGAGCAGTATAATCCTTCCCGGCAGGGTATATGAACTGGCTGTCAACGTATTGGCTGATAAGTAAAGCGCGTTGTACGTTTTTATATTCAGGAAGTTGACCGCACTCAGCTCCAGGTCGGTTTTCCATTTTTCGATCCTGAATTTTGCTACGGCGTCCGCAAAAAAATATTTCAGATCGGGGTTGCCTTGTTGGCGGGTGAAGTAATGCTCACCCGATAATTTGAACTGCAAATTGGCAGTAGGGTTATAATTGATTGAGGCCTGCTGAAGCAACTGGTTGATATGAAAAGCTGATGCCCCCACTGCCGAATGACTGTCTGTTTGGGTAATGGTCGCCTTGTAGCTAAAGTTTACCTGCTCGTTCACTTTGGTATCGGCGCCTACATTAACGGTTTCCGAAATGGTGTTGAAAGGCAGCAGTGCATTATTCTGTATCTGCACCGACCTATTACTTTGCCATTGCACGCCACCGCTAAAAGTGGTCTTTAATATAAAGGAATATTTGCTCACGGTACCGTTCACCGTCCACGAATCGGTGCTGTTTGGGTATGGCAGCACCACGCGCTGCTGCAGGCTGTTGGTGATCACTTGCGAAGCAATATTATTGGAAGCGATATGGTTATAAAGGATGTTCAAGCTGGCGAAAAACAGTGTAAGCGCCTTCCGGTAGTTAAACCCAACAGCTGCCAACTGGTTCCGCCGTTGGGTCAGGTCGGCATTATTGGCGTAAAGCGTCCGGTAATCCTTCAGGATATAGCCCTGGTACACATCTTCTATCGTACCCGTTTCATTGCGATAACTGTATAGGAAACTCAGATAATTCTCGATCCCGGTTTGATATTTCACCTTTAACTGCGGGTTGAAATATAACCTTGATAAACGCCTGCTCAGCGCATACAGGCTATCCGAATAATTGATCTGCTGCAGGCTTACCGGCAAGGTCAGGTTCACTTTAAGGATACTGCCTGGCAGATCGTAAGCCGCTTCGGCATACAATTTTTTCCTGGTCCAGTTCAAATGGTTGATGGAGCTGTCCGATTCCTGGTTAATCCTGTTATTAGCCTGCACAACGCTCAGGTTTGATGTTAATGTTTGCGATTGTATATTAAAACCCGTTCTGAAACTTTGCGTGATGAGGTTCGACGGTATTTTGAACGAAACATAGTTATTGGTGAACCAGGTAGGCACATTCACATTTTGCACCAACTGAGCGTAGGGAATGTTGTTGTTAAATATCGCATTGTTATAGTCAAGCCCAATTGTCCTGCTCTCCGGCTCGGCCGAATGACTGATATAAGAATAGGCCTGAATAATGTTGTTCGATCTTAACGATTTGATCAGGTTAAATTCATTGGAGAAACTCAGCTTATTATCCTTGAATACTTGGTTCACGCCAGTGCCGTTGGTGTTCAGGTCCGAATAATTGATTGACCGGTTATTATCCATCAGCAGGGCATCGTTCAGGTAATATTTATCCTGATTAATGTTCAGCGTAAATTGAGTATGCAGTATATCCGGGTGGAAACGGTTGTACTGGGTTTCGTTATAGCGCACAGTGTCGCCGGGCAAAAAAATGGTGGTGCGCTGGCTGTAATCCTGCCGCTGGGTATCATGCAAATACCAGGCGTTGATCTTTAGCTGCACATTCTTTTTAAAGTTGACCAGGTTATTGAGGTTGAGGATACCCGACCGATCGAACAAATACCGGTTACGCGATAAAGCCGGGTCGCTCACCGAGCCAAGTGATAGCACGGTGGCCGGTACATTGTTATCAATCTGCTGCATATAATCAGCAAAATTGTGCGATACCAGGTCCTCCTGCAGGTCGTTACCTGTGTTATTGCCTTTGAGGTAATTAATTGCCTTATACTTATCCTTAAACATCATGGCGTTCAAATCCACGTTATAATTGCCCGGCAATCCCGCGCCGATGCTCTCCTGCCCTACCATCTGTAATTTAGCGCCTTTTTTGAAGCTGAGGTTGAGCGCCACATCGTCACTCATTACTTTATTTTGGAGCGCTTTAATAGGTTGATGATTTTCGATCACCTGCACCTGGTCTACCGCGCCCTGCGGAATAGTGGTAGTAGCGATATTATATTTATCATCCAGCAGGTTATCGCCGCCGATGTACAGGCTTGAGATCGGTTTATTATTATAGCTGATCTTACCATCGGCAGCAACCGTTATACCCGGCAGTTTTTTGATCACATCGCCAATAACCCTGTCCTGTGCACTGCTGAAATCGGACACCTTATAGCTCAGTGTATCGCCGCTCGTCCGCAGCACCGGCCGGCTGCTTTTGATCACTACCGCCTGTAACTGGTTAATCGAAACAGATAAAATAAAATCGACAGGTGCCTGCACATCCGTAATGCTTTTGCTCTGATTTTTATAACCCACGCAGCGCACCTCGATCACCAGGCCGTTCACAGCCATATTAGCCGGGAGCGGCAAAGCATAGGCGCCTTTGGCATCAGTAATGGTATAACTTACGATACCGTTAGTGGCGGGATTTTTCAGATTAATGCTGGCGTAAGGCACAGCTTTCCCGGTAGTGTCCTTCACGATACCCTTGACACTTTGAGCAAAGCCCGGGGCCGAAAATAGTAACGTAATAACCAGTAACCCCACATATCTTATAGCCTGGCTCATTTCTTTTCGGGCAATTCGATTGGGTTATTAATAACAGGCTGCGGCCCTACTTTTATATTGATTTTCGGCGCCGGCCTGCCACCGCCCTGACTCGCCGCTTGTGCATTTACCATCGACTGTGCAAAAGCGTTAGGGTCTTTGCGCATGGCCTCCTGCAGATTGGCAAACTCCTTTTGGGTAGTTTTGATGGCCTTGGTAGGGAGCTGGATGATATTAGGATCGCTATCCTGGTCGTCCATGCCAATCATGACGGCCATTCGCCCCTGGTTATCCGACGCTTGATTGGCTGGTCGGTCATCCTTTTTTGTGGAAATGACCGCTTTTTCAATCCCGTCGAACTTAAAATCGACTTCTTTTTTAGTATCATAAGCCTCCACGATCACACCCGGCAGTCCGTTGAGTTTCCACGGGCCTATATGCAGCGGCAGATCAGGACTAAACCAAGCGGTATAATCCCTTCCCTTAAAATGAGTTGTCGCTTTCTGGCAATGCAAACCGCCAAACGTGGCAGTATCGCCGCTTATTTTCCAGTCGATGGCGGGCAAAGCGTCTGTTATGAGATAATTATTGAACAGCAGCGGTTCTTTCCTCACCATTTTTTTCCCGTTCGGAAACTGGTAATATTCTGCACCCGAACCCGACGACCTTCGCTGGATGTTTACATGTCCGTCGACAGAATTGGCCTCTTGTTCCTGCATCTGTTTTTTGAATAACGCATCCTGCAACTGCTTGTCATAACTTTTGTAAGCGCCCGCGTTTTTACCTACAATCAAAACCATGTTTTCGGTATAGGGGTGCTCCCGGTTGGTAGTATCCCTGATATGGGAAAACTTGTAATGCACCAGTAATTGCGCGGTATCAGGCTTTTGCGCCCGGGCCATAACGTTGCATGATAATAGAGCTGTACACAATAAAAATTGCTTTTTCATATTTTGGATATTTTTAAGCAATAGTACTTTGCCCTTTCAACCAAGCGAAAACTATGTTACGAACACCACCTTCATACAAGCGAAAAATAGATATTTGTTATCCGTGGTTCTATCAGGAACAAATTGGTGAAGGGCGGGAGCCCGGATTTCAAAAATTGATAGTTTACCCGCCAAATCACTATATTGACATCAATAGTTTATGAATAAACCAGGCTTAATATACCTTTGACAGAATGCGCCGCATCAAAGCCAAACATATCATCGAGATACTGATCCACCTGGCATTCTGGATAGGTGTTTACTATACATTGAACTCGTTAACCAGTTCAACTATTAAAGTGCGGGTAAATCACAACGGAAAGATCATAGAAAAGAGCGCGGTGGATACCATTTTCCCTTATTCGCGCTTCACACTCGCGTTTCTGGCCATGCTATTCTACGGCAATATATTTTGGATATTTAAAAAGGTGCTCCGCTATAAAAGCTTAACTGCGGGCATCGCTATAGCCGTCGGCTGGTTTATACTGATCTTTATGGCCAACTATATTTTAGTTGGGTCTAAATTAAACCATAATCTCCCCTTTGGGGCTCCACCTCCTGGTTTTGATCAAGGCAAGGGCAGTTCTGACCATTTTATGCTGAATCGGGACGCGTTTTTTGCAATGGGGAACTGGGTGCATATGCAGCTCAGCATGCTGCTTATTTTTTTAACCGCAGCCGGGCTTTCTATAGCTTATTTCTTTCTGAAGGAATGGTCACGAAATGAACTGGTACGCAACCAACTGGAGGCTTATCAATTAAGCACGGAGATCAAATTCCTTAAATCGCAGATCAATCCACATTTCCTGTTCAACACACTCAACAACCTGTTTTCAATGGCCCAGGAAAAGGGGAATGATGAGCTTGCCGATGGTATCTCAAAACTCTCGGGTATGATGCGCTATATGATCTATGATAGCAATGCCGGCAGCGTGCCGCTGGGTAAAGAAATAGCCTACCTCGAAGATTGTATCACCCTGAATAAACTGCGTTATGCTGATGATGAGGTAAAAGTGACATTTGATTACCCGGCACAAACCGGAAGCGCCACCATTGCCCCGATGCTGTTTATCCCTTTCGTGGAAAATGCCTTTAAACATGGCGTTTCTATCGGCCAAACTTCCGGGATCGATATTGCCATCACGGTTTCAGATCATACATTGATCTTTACCTGTGTGAACACAAAATATAGCGCTATCAAAAAAATGGAAGACGAAAAAAGCGGCATCGGGCTCGAAAATGTAAAGCGACGGCTCGATCTGTTGTACCCCGGCAAGCATAACTTGCTGATAAGTGAAGATGATGGAAAATATATTGTTAAGCTCGAAATTGACCTGATATGATAACCTGTATTGCTATTGATGATGAGCCGAAGGCGCTTGAAGTGATAGAACGCTATTGCAACAAAACCAGCCTGGTTGACCTGAGAGCCACTTTTCGCGAACCAGTAAAGGCGATCGAATTCCTGAACCGCGAAAAAGTGGATCTCATTTTTCTCGACATTAATATGCCCGATATCAGCGGGATGCAGCTGGTGCAAACCTTATCGCCCAGGCCAATGATCATTTTCACCACTGCCTATAGCCACTACGCCGTGGAAAGTTATGACCTGAACGCTCTCGATTACTTGCTGAAGCCCATCACTTTCGAGCGCTTTCTTGCGGCAATAAATAAAGCCGGGGCAATGTCTTCAAAAAATGGTGTAAGCAATGAGGATGAGCCCACCGTTTTCATCAAAAGCGGTCCGCAAACCTACCAGGTTAAGGTAGACGAAATATTGTACCTGGAAAAAGACGGTAACTACATCACCGTTCACCTGAAAGACAGAAATATCCTGATCCGTGAAAATATGGGAGATATTTTTGACCTCGTACCGGCATCGGATTTTTTACGGATACACAAATCGTACGTGGTGGCCATTAAACATATTACCATGATCGAAATACATCAGCTTGTCATTAACGGTGAAAAAATCCCAATTGGCAGCACCTACCGCGATCCTTTGCGCAGCAGGCTGGGGCTAAAATAATGCCCGCTGCTTTATTGTCTTTGTTGTAAAATGCGGCAGCACCAGCCCCCGAATTGACAGAGATTATCACTTCCAGGTTTATTGCGCAACAAACTTTTAGTTTGATGGAAACCAGCAAAAAACTATAACAACGGGCAGCCACAAAATGTATATCCATCACGTTTTATTATTGGTGCTGGAAATTTGATATTTTCGTAACACGAACGCAAACAAAGCATAGTTTCAAATGGCTGAAAAAAAGACAAAATTGGCTGAAATAAAAACAAAACCAACCTCGGCAAGCGTGGAGGAATTTATCAATGCTGTTGACGATGAACAAAAGCGTAAAGACTGTTTTGTGCTTTTGGAAATGATGAAAAAAGCAAGTGGTGAAGAGCCGGTATTATGGAGCAACTCCATTATCGGTTTTGGTAATAAAAGATACAAAAGTCCCACCACAGGCAGGGAAGTTGATTGGCTCCTGATCGGTTTCTCTCCCCGTAAAGCGAATCTATCGTTGTACATTAGTGTGGGTATTAAAGCGCATGAAGATGCTCTTAAAAAGCTTGGCAAGCATAAAACGGGCGTCGGCTGCCTTTACATCAATAAGTTGGAGGAGGTTGATCTGAAAGTTCTAAATGATATGATAACTGCCTCATTAAAACAAAAGTAAAATACTTATCGCTTTTATTGGAGATTTCTGCCACGCGCTATCCGCGCCGACAAAAGATTGAACCTTTCTACAAAATTTGCCGCTAACTTTAGACCGATCTTTGTGTTGTTAAATACAATAAATGGAAAATTCTAAAAAAGATACCCCGGTGTTAAATCTCGATGCAAACCATTGAAGTCGGCATTAATGCAGTTGAAAACGATCATCGGATCAGCGGTGACCTCAATGGCGGTATGGTACCTTTGATCTTGCATTATTCCATTTTTTTTAATGCCTCTTTGATCTTGGCCATATCCGGGCCGCTACCGGCCCCTTCATAAAAGGATAGGTCTTCATCGGTTGCAACCAGGCGCAGGCACTGGGCACCCGGGGCTTGAAAATACAAATGCGGATCGGGCACCTCCAGCTTTCTGACAAGGCCCGAGTCCAGTATTCTCCGCTTTGTTTCTGCCACGTTATCTGACTTGAGTTCCAGCCAAATGGCGCGCGCGCTGCGAAGGAATTCGCTGGCGTCATCCACCTCTCCATAAAGAAAGGCTATAAAGAAATCATCGCCCAAACGGATAAAATCCCAGTCGGGGTCGGCCTGCATGAGCTGTCCGCCCAGTACCCCGCAATAAAATTGACTGATATTCTCCCGCTCTTTGCGGGGAACGAGAACCGATGAATGGTTCCCAAAAATCACTTTTGTCATGATGCTTTGATATAATTAAAATAACCAGTTTTTGATGACCATATCCCAACCCTTGGTACACTTCGTATAACATTCCTTTTCAGGAATCAGACCTTCATGAATAAACTTTAGTTCGGTTGTAGTTCCTTTAGAGATCAATTCAAAGATCATTGTTGTACCTGTCCATTCCGTTTTGTCTTGCTCCAGCCAGTTCAGTTCGCTCTTCGTCACCAGCCAGACTATTTTCTGGCCAGGAATCGCTTCAATGAGCCGTTGTTTGGAATAATGACGGCCGGGATGGTTAATGACAAATTCGTCACCGACTTTGTTGCTGCTGCCTTCAAAGTCTTTCGACCACCATTGGCTCACCTCGGTGAGACGGTTAAACACCTCAGCTGGCGTAGCTTCAACTTCAATGCTGGTATAATAACTTTGATTTTCCATAAGCCAATAATGTGCTTATCCCTGCCAATAACGAAAACGCCGCGGCAAAAGGGAAAAAATAAACGAATTCAATGATACCCAGAAACAATAGAAACAAGCCCAATACCAAGATAAAGCGCCGGTTTTGCTCAGCAGCCAATATCCATAATAATATACTAACCAGTAATAATACACCGATCATACTGAACCCGTAACCATCAAAAAAAGCACCCAGTGATACCGAGCGGCCCATAAAATCAAAATGCTCCTTTTCCATTCCGGTGATGACGGTGCCCACACGGGCATTTGGGGCTTCTTTCCAGGTCAGCGCCCCTATCGTGTGCCCTAAAGTATGCAGCAGCATCAACACTGCCGCGATCCTTAGTAATAGTTTTGCTTTCATTGTTCCACTTGTTTTTTGTAAAGTTCCATGATGGTGCCCCAACCTTCGTTCATGCTTTCTACGGCTTTACCGTTGCCCAGTTTATGGAGGTCCTTATGTTCAAATTTCACACGGGTGGTCTTTGGCCCTTCGGGTATAAATTCCGCTACCACTTCCGTGATCAGGTCCGGGTCGCATTTAAAATCACCGTTGATCTGCCAGGCCAGTACAAACAGGTCATAGGGCTGGTAAGTGAGTACGTAACCGATATTGGCTTCTGTGCCATCGGTGTGTTTAGTATACCAGCGCCCGTTCACGTAAGGCTCTACAACCATTTCGGTCATTTCCGCGCTGCCGATGTGGTGAGTCCGCGGCCACCAGAGATCCATTTTTTTGGTAAATACTTCAAAGGCCGTCTCCTGCGAGGCTTGGACCATGAGCTCTTTTTTGATGGAGGTTAAACTGATAGTTTCCATAATTATTGGTTAAGGTGTTTGTTATTTTCTTTTTCAGTGTTTTCGGCAAGTTTTTTGAAATTGACCAGTGCATTGTCCCAGAATTTGTCGAGGTATTCGCGCATAGCTAAAATACCTTCCCGGTTCACTTCGTAAATATTCTTTGTGCCATAGGTTTTAATGCTGATGAGCTTGGACTCCTTCAACACTTTCAGGTGCTGCGATACGGCAGGGCGGCTTACCGGCAAACCGTTAGCAATGTCGACCACAGCCAAAGGCCGGTCACGTAGTTTCTCGAAGATGGCCCGGCGGGTTGGATCGCCCAGGGCGTTAAAGGCACTGCTGCTTGCACTCATGATCACACTCATTAAAGGTAAGTATTAACTTACCGTAAGTACAAACTTACCAATTATTTTGAAATATGCAAGGCTTTGTAAATGAATATCATTTATTTTTTTTGATAACTTTAATCAGGGATTAATCAATTAATACATATGACCGTTACAGAAACTTTAACCAAACTTGAGGCCATGGGGAACGAAAGAGTGCGTCTCCAAAATATTAAACATGGAGCCCGTACTAACCAATTTGGCGTAATGCGCGGAGACATCCGAACGCTGGCCAATATGATAAAGACCGATCATGAACTGGCCAAGGCATTATGGGAAACCGGGAATATTGATGCAAGGTTCCTGGCGATACTAATTATTGCCCCAAAGCGGTTATCTATTGCCGAATTGAATAGCATGGTTCGGTCCGAGCGGTTTGCCGAGGTGATTGACTGGCTGTATGCTTATGTGATCAAGGAACACGCGGACAAGGAGCAATTGCGACTGCAATGGATGGTAGATGAAGATGTGATGGCAGCCCGCCTGGGCTGGAGCCTCACCAGTGGCCGCATAGCGAGAAACTCAGAAGGGCTTGATATAACGGCCATTCTTGACCGTATCGAGTTGGAAATGCCGGCTGCTACCCCCGAGGTGCAATGGACCATGAATACCACACTGGCGCAAATTGGCATACACCATCCTGCTTACCGGGAGCGTGCCCTTGCTATAGGAGAACGACTGGGCATCTACCGCGACTACCCGGTATCCAAAGGCTGCACTTCGCCCTTTGCCCCTATCTGGATTAATGAAATGGTAAAACGGCAGGGTTGATCTTATTTGGTCGTCATAGTTCCCATTTTCGCGTACTCCGCATCGTTGGGTTCCCATAACTCAATCTTATTACCTTCCGGGTCCATCAAGTGAACAAAACTGCCATAACTGGCTTTTTCAATGGTATCCGTTGGCAGGATGCCCGCCAGTTTCATTTGGGCTAACAGTTGGGTCAATCCTTCCACCCGGTAATTGATCATGAACTGCTTTTCAGACGGCTGGAAATACTTGGTTGTTTCTTTAAAAGGCGCCCAAAGGGTAAACCCCTTCTTTGTACTGTCCATGCCCTGGTGCCATTCAAAATTGGAGCCATACCCGCCCATGCGCATACCAAGATGTTTACTATACCAGGTTTTCAGTGCTGCGGGGTCTTTGGCCTTAAAAAAAATACCGCCAATACCAGTCACCCTCGGGCCTGTATTAGCGGGGTCAGTTAAACGGCTGAAGCCATAGCCCAGCAGGAAAGTAATAATCAGCAACAGCGCGAGTGCAAATCTTTTCATAATGTATGATTTTAAAGCTTAAATATAATCAATTCATTAAATCAGGTCATGCAATTCACTCCCTTATTCATGGTTTGCGATATGCGGGGCCGCCATTGAATGTTTCGATATCAGTGATAAAATATAACGCAATTCTCAATGTTCGGACTTTAGTTCCCTTTAGAAACAGTTTCTTATTTAAATCAATACTAATCAGTTTTTTTACCCCGTATATGTTTCACAGGCTGGTTACAAACTATTTTCCATTTACACATAATAAACATTGCAGGTATTCAAATCACTTGTTAAGTTTGATAGTAATTATACCTAAACAATATACCTATGAGAACACGATTTAATGTTACTATTTTATTTCTATTGGGGATAGTCACGCTGCTTACAGCTATGAGCCCGGTTAATAAATCCCTTAATCACAGAGAAAAAGCACCTCTCTCAGGCCATTATTTGTTTGTAGCAGTGCCTGGAATACGTGACTACCTGGGATACGGTGGTCATGGTTTACTTGTATTTGATATGGATAACAATCATCAATTCGTAAAGCGGATTGAAACACGGGGTTTTCATTCAAATAAAAAGCCTTCGAATGTTAAGGGAATCGCTGTAAGTATTCCCCTTAACAGTATCTATATAAGCACTATTGAGTCACTGCAGCGTATCGATCTCAATACCGGAGAAATTATATGGGAAAAAGATATTGAAGGGGGCGCCGACCGGATGTCTATATCCCCGGATGGTAAAATAATGTATCTCCCTTCTTTTGAAAATAAAACGTGGAATGTTGTGGATTGCAAAACGGGAGCGGTTATTAAAAAGATTCCAGGCTTTATAAGATCACATAATACGCTTTATGGCCTATCGGGCAATCACGTTTATCTGGACGATCTGGCGTCGCCCTGGTTAAAAGTAGCCGATACCAAAACGCATACCGTGGTTAGTAAGGTAGGCCCGTTTGGAAATTTTATCCGCCCGTTTACCATTAATGGAAAAGAAACAAGGGCTTACGTAACTGTTGATAGTTTACTTGGGTTTGAAGTAGGTGATTTGAAAACCGGAAAAAAGCTTGCACGGGTAGTTGTAGAAGGTTGGGATAAAGGGCCTGTAAGGCGTCATGGCAATCCAAGTCATGGGATAGGTCTTACTCCTGATGAGAAGGAGTTATGGGTATGCGATGGATTTAATATGCGCCTGCATGTTTTTAGTGCTGCAGAACCTTATCAGCAATTAACTACCATACCATTGCAGGATATGCCAGGCTGGGTTACTTTTAGTTTAGATGGGAAATATGCCTATCCTTCAAGCGGGGAAGTAATTGATGTTAAAACGCGTCATATACTTTCCATACTTAAGGATGAGTTTAGTAATAGCGTGGGCAGCGAAAAAATGATTGAGGTAGATCTCGAAAACGGACAAGCTGTAAAGGCAGGAGATCAATTCGGCATAGGGCGGGTCACGCAATAATCAAAGTTTTGTATTAAAATATATCAACCCTAAAACGCTTAGATCAATTATTCTAAGCGTTTTTTAAATTTCTATTCCCCCCTCTTTTATCCTTATTTAAGGTCATTTTGATGATCAAACCGTGAAAATATGGGCAAATAAATGTGTTATTATTTTATTCTATAAGAATTTAATAATCAGTGTTTTAATTGTATTTTTAAATAGTATTTCATTAGGCGCCAATTAAGGTGTGGCTTATTGGGTTTTATTGGGCCTGTACATTCTGAATAAAGATAATTAGCATCAGTATATGGAAAGTCAAAGTAAAAACGATACGTTTCATGCAGGAATTTGCATGGCCGGAGCTGTATCTGCAGGTGCTTACACTGCAGGAGTAATGGATTATTTGTTCGAGGCGCTGGAACATTGGGAGAAAGCTAAGAAATTGCAGGAGGAGGGTAAACTGAAAGGAATACCAAAGCACAACTTTATTATTGAAACATTAGGCGGAGCATCTGCCGGTGGAATGACTGCTGCCATTACCGCGGCGGCGCTACAAAGTAATTTTGAACCGGTTAAGCAAAGTGATGCAACAAATGATGCTGTAACTCAAAAAAATCCATTGTATAACTCCTGGGTGAATTTGATTGAAGATGATAATAATGACATGATGAGCTATATGCTTGATACAAGCGATATAGAAAACGATTCGGAAACAAATGTGTGTAAGGAGGTAAGGGCAGGCTTTAATTCGTCGTTTATAAAAAAGATTGCCGGCTCGGTACTTGATACACGTGTAGAAAATATTTATGACCGTCCTTACCTGGCCGATGACCTCGATTTTTTCACAACCATCACTAATCTTAGAGGGTTCAGTTATATGATTTCTTTTGATACCGCCAGTGGTACAAGGGAATATTACATGAAAATGCATCGCGATTATGCTTTTTTTAAACTGAGCGAAAAGCCTTATGAACAGGATGGTCGTATTCCCATCAATTTTAAAGCATCAACGGGTGGTACGGTAAACGACCAGAATATAGAGATCCTTAAAGCCGCAGCCATGTCAACCGGGGCATTCCCGATAGGTTTGGAAAGCCGTACCTTAAGCCGGCAAAGGGAATATATTGAAGACAGCAAATATTTGAACCTGCGGATTGCGGGGCAGGACGATAACCGGGTTAAATATCATTTTTTACCCGAAGGTAATTTTGTTTCACTTAACGTTGATGGCGGCGTGATTAATAATGAGCCGTTTGAAGTGACCCAGCAACTACTTGACGACCGCCGGCGGAAAACGATGCCGGCGAAGGAAGCGGAAAATTACACGCCTAAAACTTCGCCTGCTGAGTTTGATAGCCTGGTGCTCATGATTGACCCTTTTCCCAGTGAGGATACGCCAGCGTCAACTGTTTTTGTCCCGCAACAGGCCTGGAAAAATGTAGTACCATCGGTCTTGTCAGCCATGTTAGGGCAGCTGAGGCTGAAAGATGAGCAGGTTAAACGCGCGTATCTTGATGATGATTATACCCGTTTTTTGATTATGCCGGTCCGCTCTGTAAATGGCGAAAATCAACCTTATACAATTGCCTGTGGGTCTTTAGGCGGATTTGGAGGCTTTTTTTCCAAGGCTTTCAGGAAACATGACTTTTACTTAGGGCGCAGAAATTGTCAGCGTTTTTTACAGGCCTACTTTACGGTGCCGGAAGAAGCGAAAAATCCAATTTTGGAATATGGATACGAAGGCATTACCGATTTTAGGTATGTTGTGAACAAGCCGGATAAAAGCACTACCTATATACCACTAATACCCGATCTGCGGGTAGCAGAAGATGTAGCTTCAGGAACTTTTAAATATATAACGCCGCCGGTAGAATCGGAATATCCGTATCCCCAAATCAGCCTTAGTTATTTGTTGGGTTTAAAAGATAAAATAGAGAAGCGCATCCAATGTATATTGAATAATGTTCAAAACGCTGTGGCGTTTCAAACAGCCGTACCTAAATGGGAAAGCATCATTGTACCCCGGATCCGTAAAAAATCATGGTTTGGGAGGATATTTTCAAATGTGGTAACCAATAACCTCGCTAAGGGGTACCTGAGTTTAGGCAAAACGTTTGGTAAAGGCGCTGCTGCAGATATGGCCATTGATACAATAATAAAAGATATGGAACAACGCGGGTTAATAAATGATGATTACAAGTAATCGATAAATTAAAGCTCACTCTGGCTTATTTAAAACCCGGAGTGAGATTATCTGATCTTATTACGGTTATTGCCATGAAGTCCCATAACTGGCTCGGTGAATTTATAGGTCTTTGATGTCCTTTGCTACCAAATTTAGATTGTTACCGAGCTGGTGCCCGCCGCTTTCAATTTCGCGAAAGGTTGCCACTGGAAGCTTATGCCTGTAAGATGCAAGATGATCAAACGGTATCTCTTCATCGTAGCGGCAATGGTAAAAGAAGATTCGACTATTTTTTGGAAGGCTTTCGGCGAAATCTTCTTGAAGTTTTAATCCCTGCACCCATTCCTCATTACGGCTTTTCTGTACTACAAACCATCTGCGTGCACAATCGTTGCAAGCGCAGTTTGCTTACCCGCCTCCTGTGCGTTATCATACACCCACAATGTCTTTCAGCTCTTTCAAATCCTGCTTTTATACGGTTGCCATATCAAACGGTAGTTTCCTGATCCGCTTACCTGTGAGGTCAAAAATGGCAGCAGTTAAGGCAGGTGAAAAAGCAGGCAAGCCCGGTTCGCCAACACCTCCCGCGTCCGCATCATTATCGATTACATGCACCTCTATAGGCGGGATATCCGTTATTCTCGGCATCGGGTAATCATAAAAGTTTCGCTGCTGTACGAGCCCGTCTTTAAAAGTGATCTCGTGAATAGTAGCTGCCCCAAGGGCCATAACGATGCTTCCTTCAACCTGAGCCTGTATAATGTCGGGGTTCACATACCAACCGCAATCCATCACCGCCCATACTTTATCGATCTTCACTTTCCCGTCTGCCTTTCTGGATACCTTTACGATCTGACCAACAGTACTTGCAAAGCATTCCGTTATCGCCACACCGTAGCCTTCATTCTTTTTCCGGTTTTTCCAGCCGGATACTTCCTCCATTTTATCTATCAGTTTTTGGCAACGATCCTCCTTCAGATAGGTTCTTCTGAAGTCAAGCGGATCCTTTCCCGCTTCGTGCGCCAACTCGTCGATAAAACTTTCGTAAGCAAAGCCATTTGTTGATGCGTATACCGATCGCCACCACATGTTGGGAATAGGTATTTCAAACGGAACATCGGCAAAACTTATATTTTTTATGCTTTCAAAATACGGCGCTAAAAAACCTTCGGTTGTGCTGCTATTGGCTTCACCACGCTTGGGACCGCTCCAGTGATCTATATTCTGTCCCGCCATTCTGAATTTAACCGCAGTGATCTGACCATCGGCAATTGCACCCTGTGCCCTGTACGACATACCTGCGCGGTAAGGCCCTTGCGTTGTGTCATCCTCCCGGCTCCATATCACCTGCACAGGGCCACCGATTTGTTTGGAGATCATGGTGGCTTCATACGGATAATCCAAAAATGCTTTACGACCGAAACCTCCGCCTAAAAAGGTCATGTTAACTCTCACGTTATCTATGGGTACGTCAAACTTTTTACTGATATCACCCTGTACCCAATCCGGTGCCTGGATAGGTCCCCATATCTCCACCTTATCTTTCTGGTAATGAGCGATACAGTTTACCGGCTCCATAGCACTGTGGGCCTGGTAAGGCGTTTGGTAAACAACATCAAGCGTTTTTGCAGCTTTTGCAAGGATGCCGTCCGGGTCGCCCTGCTTTTTAAAGGAAAGCCCCTCTTTTTTAAGCTCCTGTTGCTGGCGCAGATAAACATCGGCTATATTGATATGCTCAAAACCGGTATCATCCCACACCACTTTTAAAGCTTTTCTACCTTGCATAGCTGCCCAGGTACTGGTTGCCACTACCGCAACACCCTCACGAATGGTATTAAAAACCTCCATTTTTACCACAAAGACGTGCTTAACACCAGGTACCTTTTTGGTCGCGGTAGCATCAAAACTTTTAACCTTACCGCGAAACCGTGGGTTACGCTCAACAACTGCATAAAGCATACCTGGCAGTTTTTTGTCCAAACCAAATATGGCAGCACCATTTGTTTTTAAAGGCGTATCCTTGCGGTGCAACGGTTTGCCAATCAATTTATAATCCGACCGCTTTTTGAGTACAATGTTCTTTGGCGCTTCCAGTTTAGAAGCATCGGCAACCAGTTCGCCATAATGGAATTTCTTACCCGACGACCGGTGAATAACATTACCTGATTGGGCAAAGCAATCTGTAGCCGGAACATTCCACCTGGCTGCCGCGGCAACAATAAGCACCTCGCGTGCCATAGCACTTAACTTTAACAGATTTTTGTAGGCGCTGCGCACGGTTGAACTGCCGCCGGTTATCTGCCCGCCGTATTTTTTTGGGTCGCCCTGGGCAAAAATAACGTTCACATCTTTCAGGTCCACTTCCAGCTCCTCGGCAATGATCTGTGATACCGATTGATAAGACCCCTGCCCCATCTCTGCCCGGTGGTCTACTAAGGTAACTTTACCGCTGGCATCTATTTTGATCCAGGCGTTCATTTCGATAGCCGACTGATCCCCATCAGCAGCCACGATAACTTTAGCTTCTTTTCCATCTGATGAAAAAGTGAAGCCCAAACAAAGTGCAGCCCCGGTGATACCGGTAGTCCGCAAAAAATTTCTTCTGGATATCGTACTTGTACTCATAAATCAACGAGTTGAGTGGTGATTGATTGTTTATTTCCCTCTAGGTGCGTAGGCACCGGTCGTCAGCCAGGTGACCCAGGCTTTTTTAAATGCTGCATGGCTCATTGGCGGGAGTTTACGGCCTTCACCCGGGTTCCAAGCGGCCAGTACTAAACCATCATCGGCATGCGCTATCAGTTTCTTCATGTCCTTATGGCCGTTTTGCTTTGGATCGATGAGTTGTTTAGCCAGCTGGCGCGGCGTCCTGCCCTGAAACACCATTTTCATATCAGCTGGTGGTAAATGCCAGTTAGGATTACCCGGCGGCGTATGCAGCCCGGGCGTATTGGTTGGTTGGTGACAATTGGAACATTTCATGGCATACACGCCTTTACCATCAATACCGCGCTTTGGCAACATGGTATGCAGGTGGTTGTCATCGCCCTGAAGCGGTACATCTCCCGAAGGATGACAATTCATACAGCGTGAACTCATCAATACCGTATAAACCTGCTTAAAAGCCTTAACAGATGCAACGCTGTCTTTCTTAACAACCGGTAGTGGTGATCCGGAATCAACTTTTGCACCATTACTATCGTTTATTACGAAGGCCATTATACCTATCATGGATAATAACACGCCGATAACGGCGAATGCCTTCAAAGGAATCCGGTAAATCCATTTGTTTTTTAGCTGCTGCTTCATTGACTTGCACTCTCCTTTCTCTGCAATTCCGCAGCCAGGTGAATAGCCTTCCTGATACGCAGATAAGTACCGCAACGACATATATTACCAGCCATAGCACTATCAATGTCGTTATCAGTTGGGTTAGGGTTTTCCCTTAACAGAACAGCAGCCGACATGATCTGTCCTGAATGGCAATACCCGCATTGCGGGACATTTTCTTCATTCCATGCCACCTGGGCCGGATGGTCATTATCTTTCGATAACCCCTCAATGGTCACTATCTTCTGGCCTTCGGCACGGCTCACCTTAGTGACGCATGAACGGACTGCTTCTCCATTCAAATGAACGGTGCAGGCACCGCATTGTGCTACACCGCAGCCATATTTGGTTCCGGTCAGGCCTATTATATCCCTTATTACCCATAACAACGGCATGTTTGGATCGGCATCTACCTGATAGGTCTTTTGATTTACATTTAGGGAAATCATAATGATTTTCTTTAAGTGATGTATGTCATAAAGTTAACAAAAAGAAATGTTTGTTTTTACAAATTTCAATCAAACTCTTTTTTACCTTCAATATTTATTTTTAACTAAATTACTTCACAGTAACGTATAAATGGCGACAGACACATTTAAAGTAACCATACATATGGTTTCAAGTCTTGACGGCTATATTGCCAAAAAAGACAATAGCGTTTCGTGGTTTGAGACAGCAGACAACTACGAGAAAGGAGTTAATGTTACTGAGCAAGATGCGCAGGAATTTCTTAAAAAGATAGACTGCTATGTAATGGGGGCCCGCACATATGAACACGCTTTGGAACTTTCAAAATCTTATGGGTGGGTTTACGGAGATGTGCCGACTATTGTATTAACGCACAGAAAACTGCCGATTGACAGACAGAACATTGAAACTTATTCGGGCGATCTGAACAAATTGGTGAATGAACGACTAAAACCAAAGTACAAGAATGTTTGGCTTGTAGGCGGCGCTAAACTTACTAAGGATTTCATCCGTTTAAACTTAGCAGACGAAATAAGACAGTCAATTCTGCCTGTTATTTTGGGCGACGGAACACCGTTTTTTGATCAAATAGGTCAAGAACAAGCATTACACCTAAAAGACGTGACAGCCTACAAAAGCGGAATGGTGGAGCTACATTACGAAATAAGAAAATAATAGAATGTTCTGCAAAACAAGGTAATCTTTAATTGCAGCTACCTAAAATTATGCAGTTAGCTTGACCTCGCTTGGCAAGATACCAAAATATTTCTTAAACGCCTCCGTTAAATGCGCCTGGTGCTTAAAGCCTACCGCCTGGGCTACCTCACCAATGCTTTTACGGTCATAAAGGATCATTTTTTTAGCGGTTTCCATTCTAAGCCTGGTGATGTAACCATATACGGTAGTTCCATAATAAGCCTTAAACCCTTGTTTCAACTTAAACTCATTTAAACTGATCTGCCTGGAAAGTTCCCTGATCGTGGGAGGATTGGCGTAATCCCTGTCGAGTAATTCTTTTGCATGGTAGAGTTTTTCCATATCCTCTGCCCTAATCAACGTTCTTCCGGTTTCTTCTCCACCCAACTGCATCTGTTCAAGCTGCAGCATTAACAATTCCAGTATTTTTGACTCTGTAAATAACCGCTTAAGCTCCCCGGATTTTTTGCACTCACAAATATCATTGATCACCCGCCTCATTTCCATAGTAACGGCAAGGTCTTGTGCGGCAAGAGAAGTGTAACGCCCTTCCATAATGGCCATTACAAAGGCTGAATGGATGAGGGAATGCCGGTCAACCAGGTGGAAATAATATTCCTTTGAAAGCACCATCAAAAAGTAATTGTACTCCACGTCGGGTACCACTTCATACTTTCCTTTTGACGAAGGGATATACCGGATATTGTGACGGTTGCTGCTATGGATGCTTTTTTGATGTGGTATTTTCAGGGGCATATCACCACCCTCATAAAATATAAACTGTGAGGTAACTGTTTCTCCTTCTATATCAGATAAGATACGGACAGGCTCATTGAACTGCATATTAGCATGCATTAAGAACATTCCTCCTGAACTGATCTGGTAACAGAGCAGTTTTTTAACCGGTTCTTTTTTGATGGATATATGCTTTTCGGATAATTGCCTGACTGCCGAATATGCGTCAGGCAATTCCTCTATAAACAACCATTCATCCATTCCTTCTATTTTAGATTTGATCTTCATTTGTAATTCGGTTACAGGTTATAATTAATGCCCTTGTTTATAAAGGATGATCTTGTTGCTTTCAGAATTATAGGTTAGCAGGGTTGTTCCAATTGATCATCAACTAAGCAGCTTCTACCTGCTCAAACATTTCGGCGAAACGGGTAAACGTTTCATTGGCTGTCTTGATCATCACCGCTTCCTCTTCTTCGTTATCCGCCAGTTTATCCAATATGGCCACAAATGTTCCCCACTTTTGCCCGGTTGCAGGACCATAGCCTGAAAAGAAGGAAACGCCTTTTGTTATACCAGCTTTACCCAGCATTTGTACAATGATGCTGCCACCCATAATGGAGCCTTCCATAACGTATAAAGCACCCAAAGCCTGTAACGTACTATGGATATCGGGAACAGTTGCTACTGGCAGATTGCCGGTGTTTCCTCCTAAAGCCTCGATATCATTTTTGAGATAAGAAGAATTTCTGCGCTCGCTATAATCAGGTAATAATTCTGCTGTAATAAAAGGATCAATTACCTTTTCGAGATTGTTGAAATAAGCATAAAAATAGCTTAGCAGGTCAGCATAATCCGCATTGTTTCGGATTGCTTTTAGTTTTTTTACAACCTTTTTTTCTAATTCCTGGTGAGCCGATTTTGTGGCCTCTCTGATTGCTGTACTTAACATATTTTTGTTTTAATGTGATTATTTAATTTATTGTTTTTTAAGTTTTAACCTGTTCTCGATCATAATTTTCGATACTGAAGCTGTATTTGGGGAGTTTGATTTGAAGGCGGACTCTGTTTGTGTAGCCTGCCTCTTTACTATTTTTGCAGTAGTATTTACCTGTGAACCATTGATCAGGTTCAAAACGGCGTTGAAACAGGATTCAGCGGGGCTTCCCAGCACCGGATCACTATCCGCTGTTACCAGTACATCTGCCGGGATTCCCTGGAAATAGTCTGACCATCCTTGTGAATTACGAATCAGGAAACCGGATAAATAAACGCTGTACACATCTATATTAACTGGGAAAAAACCCACCGGCTTACCGTAAGTGGTGTCACCCACCAGTTTAATATTGAAGTAAGGTTTCATGCTGCTGATCAGCAACTCGCTCGCTGAGGCCGTATTGGATGAGGTAATGAAATAGATGTCTTTTACCGATTCCAGGTTTCCTTTTTTGCTAAATCGGTGGGTATTTCCTGCAACTGTATAATCTACATCGGCCAGGGTCGCGTTACGGCCTTTATAGGTTACGGTATTGCCATTGGCATCAAGGTAAAGCTGGTTCTTCAAAATAGTAGCCTGGCTGGCCTGTAGTAATGAATTGTATTGTTCTGAAAACATCACCTTACCGTTCAATGATGACAGTGCTATTAAATCAGCTACATATTCTGCAGTTTCCACAAAGCCACCACCATTGGAGCGTAGATCGACCACCAGTTGCTGTGGATATGCAGCAGCTAATTTTGTAAATGCCCCATCAAGTGCCGCCTGGCAGATGCCCAATTCCGGGAAAGAACCTAAGGCAATATAGGCGACCGGTTTATTATTATTAATTATTATTGTATCCTTTAACACCGCCGTCAGTACAGGTGCACCGACAGCAGCCAGGTCGCCACTGTTGCTGTGTTCTGTGAGGAATGAATATTTGGGTGAACCGGGATTTAAAGAGGCTTCGTATCTAAGTCCTGTTTGGGTATTAATTTTTAATTGCGAGATATCAAAAAGTTCAGTTTCAAATGCATTTACCGCAACGGGATTTGAATCATATTTTCTTGGGTTGAAGGCGGCATAGGAAGGGATCACATCATTCCAGAGGTAAATCTGTTTGGCATATAAAAAAATAGAATCCAGCGTAAACTGCGTACGTGTGCCGGTTGTTGGTGAAACAGGAGTTTCTGTGGGTATTTCACCACCTTTCTTACATCCCGATATACCGGTCAGTAATCCTATAATTCCTATGATACTTAACAACTTGTTCATACCCACCTGATTAATTGGAGATTGGAGTAGCAGGTTCTGTCGTAGCGTCCCATACATAGGCGGTTCCTACTTCTCCGTTATTCAACTCATAGGATAAAATGGCCAGGCTGATCTTTCCATTCGAAATGTCTGCCGGTAGTTTGTAATGAGCTACACTTTGATCAAGGCTGGTTAATGGTATATCATAGAAAACATCCTCAGAACCGTCTTCCGCGCCATTCACCGGCCTAACCAAAAGCTGAACGTTGCCGATTTTTCCGGGATAATATTTCTGGGCTAATTTGGATATAGCATAATTGAAGCTGATCTCATCTCCGGCTTTCAGTGTTTTGCCTGCCTGGATAAAACTGCAGGTAAATAAACTTGAAGTATATTCCGGACGGCCAAAGTTATACGGACCTTTAACAATCGTATTCACCCCGCTTTTCAGTTTAATCTTGTAATAGCCGGTATCTATACTTCCGTCCATTGGTAATGTAACGGATATGGAAAGTGAATTGAAACTTGACGGGTTCTTTAAACTAATGGGTATTTCTTTGTTGCTGGCATTGATCAGGTATAATTTAGTTTGCAGCGTATCGGCGATAAAATATTGTCCCTGGAGGGAAAGATAGGGGATAGTGAGCGACTCGCTGTTCCTGACCTCAAAAACCGGTGCCGGCTGGTTGATCATCGGAATAAGAAAATAAGTCTTTTTACTACCATCCTGTGCGGTAACAGTATAAACTGTTCCGTTTTTAAAGGGAACACTCGCGCCGGAAGCAGGGCTGATACCGGCTCCGAAAGAAAGACTGATTTGTGGTGCAATATTAGCAGGAACCTTTTGAAATGGCGGCCAGTATACCCTGATGCTGTCACCAACTACAGATCCTTTTAATTTATTCCCTGCCGAATCTGTTATTGTAAACGCTTCGATATCCTTATATGCTGTTTTGGTGTATTCCTTTTTGCAGGAAACCAGGCACAGCAGAAAATAAGAAGCTACAAAATATAAGTAAAGGCCATGTTTTATTTTAATCATCTTTTTAATATTGAAAATAGATAAGGATCTATTTGATCCGTATCGGTAAGATAGGGGCAGCCCGATCCAAATCACATTAAGACCGGGACTGTCCCATCTTTGTTGTCGGCTTTAAAGTCTCATTAATCACTCTTGCCAACGATGTTAGTTACTATTAAAAATCCCGGGCTTAATTGATCAATGTCCCTCTGCGGAACCAGTAACGGCCCCTGTTCAGCGTAGCTGTACCCTGACCAGCGGCAGCGTAGCATTGGAAAGCATAAGTGGTAGTCCCAACTCTTATAAACAGCACAACGTTATGGGTGTAGTTTACAGCATGCGTGGTACTATTATAATTCAACCAGCCATTTGCACCTAAACCGGTATTAAGTGAATCAGTCAGCGTGTTTAAATTCAACGTGCTGCCTGTAGCTACAGTGGTAGCCGCTGTATAATCTGCGTTGTTAACTGTTGCCAGTGATTTAGTTGTATTTAAATATTTAAACGTGTAACCTGCACCAGCTTTTGGCGCAATGGCCAGGTTATTGGTTGAGGTAAATGTTAAATGATAGGTAATTGTCCCGGTAGAGTCTTGTGCGCCTGTGGCTATATTTAGGTATTTTGTACCATAAACCCCGGGAGCAGGTGTTGGGCTTCCGTAGTTACCGGTCAACAGCGTTGTGGTAATACCAGTTACTGTCGCGCTCTGGTTTGTCGCGGTTAATGGTTTAGAACTGTCGCTGTTATCTTTTGTACAAGATGTAAATGCTATTGAAACTGCGATTACAGCTATTGCTGTTTTTGATAGGTTTTTGATTATTGAAATCATGGTATTTGTGTTTTTAAATTAAAATTTATTTAATTCGCATGTTGAATGCCGCTAAGGCCTTCATTATCTTCCAGGATAATGATTTACAAGGCCTGCGTTTTGAACTTTAGTTGGCAGGTGGTTTGCGAGAATTTACCTGCCAATTTTTTGTTTTGTGACTTTGGTATTTACATAGGCTTGGTTTTTAATGTGAAACATAAGGTTGATTATTAAATCGCTTGAGTACGCGAAGCGTTTAATGCTTTAACCAGTCTTGGCTTTAACAACGAGTGGTACATTGCTGATAACCGGCTGCCAGTTACCAAACCGGAAGCTAAAGGGTGTGCTACCCCAGTTACCAACAGGAAAGCCATCAGGAACCTTTACAACAATTTTAGTGCGTGTGCTGGTTTGTATTGCCCAATCATAAGTATGGCCATTTACGGTTACTTTCACCGTTTTCAGGTCGATAAACACATCGTTATTATTTATAAAAGTGATCGAATCGCCCGCTGCTACGGTTTGGGTACTAAATGTGGTTGCAACCTGGGGTATATTATAATAAACTTTCAAAGGCTTATTCATTTTTACAGAATGCCCAAGAAAATCAACCTGAACATTATATGACCCGCTATCAATATCAAGGGGCATTTTAATATCCATTAAATAGGTATCCCCAAAATTATCTGCATTGGTATAAATCTGGGCGGTGGTCATGTCAGGTAACACCGTTTTATTATTAGCAGAATTTACCAGCGTTACTTTCAATGTGGCTGTGCTCTTACTGAGGAAATTTCCGGTGATCAGCGTGATTGCTCCCGTAGGGATTGCCCGTGGATTAGTATCAAACCAATTCAAAGAGAGATCTGGTGTATTTTGTGACACAATGCTCAGCTTATAGGTGCGTTTTGTACCATCGCCGCCTGTTACAGTATAGGTTTGATCGGTTGCATTAACGCTTACCGGCTGTGGTGTAGCGGCCAGTGATGCATGAGCATCCAGCGTAATCTTTGGTTCAATAACCGATAAGCCATAATAATATGGTATATATACGGTTATGGTATTTTCTATATTATCAACCGTGCCATAGATCACCGTATCCTGCACGTTCACAATTCTATATTCCAGGATCTTGTTTTGAGGGAGCGGATCTGGATTGATCGTTTTTTTACAGGCAGTGAAGGTGGCGATTAAGCCGGCAAGCAAAAAGTAAAAGTAGCTGATTTTCATTTTATAGTTTTGGGGATTTATTTGATCTCGAACTTTGTGCTTCCCGCAGGTACAATCACATATTCAAAGGTGAAATACATGTGCGGCGTGTTGGTGAACATCTGGTCGGTGGTGAATACATCCTTATAACAGCTGATCATTTTGATCTTTGCATAATCGCCCGATGCCATTTTTAAAATGATTGTCCGCGCGGGTAAAGTACTTCCATCAGCAAGTTTTAATGCACTGCCCAACGCATAGGCTACATGTACTTTTGTGGCACTGCCGTCACCAACAGTAGTGCCTCCAAAATCATACAGGTACCAGCCTGTTCCTGCCCCAAAGCTTCCTTTATCATCTGTCCCGATCAGGCCTTTACCTGTTTTAAAATCGGCAGCTGACGGAATACTGGTTACATCATCAAAAGCCTGCTGAACAATGGTTATTCCGCCTTTACCGGGGCCCTGGTAGCCTGTATTTGTTTGATCGGCATTATTGTTACCACCCAGAAAACTGTTATAAAGACCGCTGAATGACAGATCCCAAAAGCTTGTTTTTGCATAAGATGCCGGTTGCTCTTTTTTGTAGTCAAGACTGAAAAGAAGTTCAGTTTTGGGCGTTGTAGGGTTCTGATCATCTGTTTGAGCTGCAAAATTTTCTACCCGCTGCAGTTTGTAATAAGGGACTTTATCTGCATCCCTTGTTGGTGTTTCAGGTGTTGGGTCTGGAGTGACATTATCTGTTTTAGAACAGGAGCTTAGCAATAGGACAGCCATAGCAAGCATCGAAATACAACTGAGGAAACGTTTTTGTAATATGGGTATGATTTTCATTGTAATTAATGGTATTGATTTGAATTGTTGATTAATTTTTGGTTGATAGGTTCCTGCTGCCATCCTGTTGTACATAATATCGGAAGGTAAAATATGGCGATGGCCAGTTTAGGTCGGTCACTACTGCGGGAGCGCCTTTGTACATACTCAGCAATTCCAGTTTGGCATATTTGCCATCGGCGGTACGTAAAACGAAAGTGCGGTTCTTAACAGGCACCGCGATGTGTGTTTTCAGGTCGTAAAAATACCAGCCGGAGCCGCTGCCAGAATCCCAGCCAACGGCGGTTACCCATTTATTGGTAAATTCGGCATCAGCAGGAGCTTCCTTTACCTGGTCATAGGGCTGGTTAATAATTACCATAGCGCCTTTACCCGGTCCGCCGTAACCATAACTGGCTAAATTGCTACCGCTGTTTACACCCACGTAGGAATTGTATTCCCTTGCAAAAGATATATCCCAGGCAACTGTTTTTTTCTGGCTGGTGTCTACCCTGGCATTTGTATTAAAGCTGAAATAAAAGGTTTTAAAGCCAGTGTTGATAGTGCTGCCTACATCACCCGGCAAATCATTAACCACCGTACTGCTGCCATCTTCTAATTGTGGTTTTACCTGCTCTTTGGTGCAGGAGCTAAGTGCTGTTATTGCCGTTAAGGCAATGAACAGCATTCTATAGCAGGAGTGACAGGTTTGTTTCGAATTCATAGCGTCAGATTTTATTTTTAAAAAAGCGGTAGTTAAGCCCAAGCATGATCGTTCGTCCGCTTTGGGCGGGCATCAGCTGGTCGCGGTAGTTCATGAAATTATCGGCGGTTACCTGTATCGAAAAATGCTTATCCATTAAAGTTTTTTGAAGCGAGGCATTCAACAGGAAAAAGCCTGATACATAAGTGTCGTAAGGATCAAGAAAACCATTTGGCCGGTTGGCTTCCTGGAAACCGTATTTGCCGCGGTAGTTTACCCTGAATGTTGCAGTTATGCCTTTAGGCTCATATTCATAAGTGAATTTAATATTGGCCATGTGACGCGAGCGGTTATTAAGCCCGAAATAATCAGACACTTTAGAACGGCGGGTTTGGCTGGTATTAGGATCGTAAACCTGTGCATAATTCCCGGTTCCGGCTTTAATAGAATCAATTACTCCCCTATCCTTTGCATAAAGCAACTGGTAGCCTGCAGATATATTTAGCCCACGCGCTGCTTTCCAGTTAAGGCCGATATCGGCACCGGTAAGGAGGGCCCTGTCGATATTGAAATAGGAAAATACCTGTTGGCCACCCGTTTTTGACGCTACCTGATCGGTATTGATAAAGTTGCGCACATCGTTATAAAAGCCGTTAACGTCGGCTTTCAGATTAGCATTTAATTGCACCGTAAAACCTGCGCTATAAGCTACAGATCGTTCGGGTTTTAACGTAGTTACCCGGGCAGCATTGGCAAATACGGCCGAGATTTGCCCCGCGTCCTGTAATTTCTGAAGCTCGGCTGCAAATACATCCGTTCCAAGCACGGTATACCCTCCGCCAGCCAGATTGGTAAAGTTGAGGTACAGCTGCCTGAAATCGGGCGTTTTAAAACCTGTTGCAACAGCCGCTTTTAAAGTAAGGGCTTTTACCGGCTGATATTTTAAACCAAAGCTTGGGTTGAGACTGCTGCCATACCGGCTATGATGTTCTCCCCGTATCCCACCGGTGATGCCTAATTCGTCCGAGATCTTCCAGTCGGCCTGCCCGTAAATAAAAGCGGTTGACTGGCTTTTGGCTCCGCTGTACAGGTTATTGTTCATGGTTTCATACTGAATGCCGGTACCACCTGTAAGCACCATAGTACCAAAGTAGGTTTGTGCAGCCTGTAATTCGCCGCGGTGCAGGTACTGCACAAAATTATTTGAGGGGATAACATAGCCGCCGGTCAGGTTGGTTATGTTTTGGTCGGTAGCGTACCGGGTAAGATAATACTGGGTTTTTACCCGCCAGCCGCTGTTAAAGTTGGTGTTTAAAATGGCTGACGCGTTGAGGTCCTTTTCATTTAATACATCGCGGGATGGAGTAGTGTTGTAAGCTGTTTGGTTAACCGAGTTTCGTACGGCGTACCTGCCGGTAATGTTCAATGCATTCATTTTACTAAGGGTATACCGCGCCCTTCCCTGCAGTGTATGGCTGTTATAAGGCGGCGCTGTTTTACCTTCGCTTAAATATGGATTGGCATTAAAGCCATCGGTACGGTAATAATTACCAGACAGGTAGCCAGATCCTTTACCGCCAGCAAAAGGTGTTTCACCTTCCAGCGTTGCATCCAAAGTATTAAAACTACCGTACCGCACACTGGCCAAACCCTGGCTTTGAGCTATATTTTGCCTTGTTACTATATTAACCACACCCGCCAACGCTTCGCTGCCGAACAGGCAGGATGATGCGCCTTTAATGATCTCTATCCGCTCAATATTGGCCACGGTTATCCTCGACAGGTCGAAATTGCCGGAGTTACGGCCGGTCATCGGCTGTCCATCAATCATGATCATGGTATAACCGCTATCAAAACCCTGTAACTGAAGGCCAACGGCCCTTGCGCCAGATCCAATGTCATTTACAATGGCCAGTCCGGTTTGTTCCTTAAGCACTTCATCAAGCCGGCGGCTGCCCATCATCTCTATCTGCTTACGGGTAATAACCGTTGCCGGCATTGGTGTACGGATAAAATCTATCAGGTTATCGTGGCTTTCCTGTTTACCCAGAACGTTTACTTCTTTAAGATTTTGTGCTAATCTTTTCAGGCTAAGATTAATGTTGTTTACAGATGTCTTATTGATGCTGATCCGTTGAAATTTCTTTTCGTAACCTACAGCCGAAATGATAAGCGTGTATTCGCCGGGTTTTAATTTATCAATCACAAACCTGCCTATAGTATCTGTTTGCGTACCCAATAAATTTTCTTTGATAAGAATGCTAACTGCTATCAGTGGTTCGCCCTGCTCGTTATGCACTTGGCCCCTGATGCTATAAAGCGGATCGGCGGCAGCTATTAAACCAAAACAGGACATTAAAAGCATCAGGTAGATTTTAAACATTAAACGATAATTTATTTGCTTATTTTTATTCAGTCTAAATAAACACAACAAAAGTCGTTCATTGATTTCGAAAATCCTTTACGCAATCGGGATTTTCTTTTACTGTTTTAGTATAAACTTTTACCCTTTTTGCAGATAACACCTCAGGATAAATCCCTTAATAACATCGCGGTTAATAACAAACAAAACACAATTAACTATTTATCAATAACATACAGCTATATAACATAACATTTACCAGCCCCTGCGTATTAACTTTTACTTAAATCCCGATTGCGTAAACGGCATTTCCTTATTTTGAATGATTCTAATTAAATGCTTGATTTGCGCATTCATTATCGTACTTAACTCATTTTACACTCATGGCAATCATTCAAAAATTAAGTTATAAACTGCTTTTTATCGTTTTATGCAGCCCGCTTTTTGGCGCATTTGCACAGCAACAAGACCTAAAAAAAATCCAAAACCTTAATGCCGCTGATAATACAACCTACTTTAACCTGGAAAAAGGCATTGTAGTAAATGAAGCGGATACCGCTAAAACCGGATGGGATATTTCTTTTCAGCATACCGGCATCATGGTACAGGCATCTGCCGGGGGACAGATAATTGGCAACACTTCTATTGATAAAATAACAGCCGCGCCAGCCGGAGGCTATAAAAAAGGCAAGCAGGCTATTCCCTGGGGAAGTGGTAACGGTTGGTATACTTATAATATGGAAAATCATACCATTAGCCCTATTGCCGGCAAGGTGATCCTGATTCACACGGCATCGGGTAAATATTTTAAACTGGTTATTGATAGTTATTACAAAGATGGTGCCGATGGCGCGGGAGGTTACTATACTTTCCGGTACGCTGATATCGATCCGGAAAAATAAGGATCAATTACAAATTACCGCTATCACACCTGTTTTATTTAAACAACGATCCCTACATCGTACATCATGAAAACAAACATCAAATACAACTCTCTCACTAAAAAAACCGGGCTTATAAAAGGAATATTCCTGCTGTTGCTTATCGGTTTAAGCATCCAGACTTTTGCAGTAACACCAAAACGCATTATCACCCTTAGCGGGGCGCTAACAGAAACAGCAGATGCCCTGGGTTTCGGTAAAAATATCGTGGCCGTTGATGTAACCAGCATTTACCCGGCGTATGTTGGCAGTTTGCCCAAAGTGAGTAAAAATCGTTCGGTATCTGCCGAAGGGCTGATCTCTTTCAGGCCCGATCTTGTGCTGGCGCCAGAGGGTAGTGTTTCTAAAGAAATAGCTTACCAGTTAAAATCGGCAGGCATTACACTGGTAAATATCAAACAGGAATATTCGGTTAACGGCTCAATTGCTTTTATTAAAGCTGTAGCAGCAGCCTTACAATCAACAGAAAAAGGGGAGGCATTGGCTAAGCAAACGCAGGCAAAAATAGATAAAGCGCTTGCAGCGGTAAAAAAGACAAGCAAAATGCCAAAAGTGCTGTTCATTTATGCCCGCGGCACCGGGGTCATGCTGGTTGCCGGGCAGCATACCAATATCGATGCGATTATAACGCTTGCCGGAGGCAGGAACGCTGCACAGGGCTTTAACGATTTTAAGCCCTACACAACCGAAGCGCTGATTGAAGCCAACCCCGATGTGATACTGATGTTTGATTTTGGCCTTAGTAGCCTGGGCGGCGCGGATGGTGTTCTGAAAATGCCGGGCGTAGCGCAAACCACCGCCGGTAAAAACAAACGTGTTGTTCAAATGGATGGCGAACTGCTCATCAACTTCAGCGTAAGGCTCGACCAGGCAATTACCATGCTGAATAAAAATCTGCAATGAAGAAAGGACTTATTTACATTATATTGGGCTTAGGCGTTTTTTTGGCAGCAGCTTTTTCATTAAGCATGGGCGCCATGAAAATTCCGGTTCAGGATGTACTGCTGATACTGGCAAAAAAAGCAGGTCTATTCCACAACAGGCCGGTAGATGAGCAGTATGATACCGTACTCATGATTGTAAGAATGCCGCGTGTAATTATGGGTCTGCTTATTGGCGCTGCATTGGGAATTTCGGGCGCCGCTATACAAGGCATTTTCCGTAATCCGCTTGCCGAACCCGGACTTATCGGTATTTCATCTGGCGCTTCCCTTTTTGCTGTATTGATCATTGCTTCCGAAGTTTCCCTGATGGCAGGCTTAAGCAATCTTTTAGGTTATTATCTGCTTGCCTTTGGCTCGTTCATAGGGGCCGGTATTGCCGCCTTTGTGGTTTACCAGATTGCCCGGAGTGACGGTAAACCTAATGTAGCAACCATGCTGCTGGCAGGTATTGCTATTAACGCGCTGGCCGGTGCATTAACCGGCCTGGTTACCTATATGGCGAATGATCAGCAATTGCGTAATATAACTTTTTGGCTATTGGGCAGCCTGGGTGGCGCTACCTGGCAAATTGTATTATGCCTTTTACCGTTCATCCTCATTCCGCTTGCATTTTTACCAATGATGGGAAAAACCCTGAACGCGTTTGCTTTAGGCGAAAATCAGGCGCAGCAGCTTGGCCTGCCGGTAGGCAGGGTAAAACGCTGGGTGGTGATACTTGCTACAATGGCCGTGGGTGCTTCTGTTGCAGTATCGGGCATCATCAGCTTTGTTGGCCTGCTTGTTCCGCATATGGTAAGGTTGTTTTTTGGGGTCGATAACCGCCGTGTATTACCGGCTTCGGCACTGCTGGGCGCATTGATCCTGACATTGGCCGACATGATTTCCAGGAAGCTGGTTGCACCTGTTGAATTACCTATAGGGGTTATTACAGCATTATTGGGCACTCCCGTATTCCTGTATATTTTGATAAAAGATAAAAAGAAAATTACCCGATAATATGCTGACCGTTGAAAATGTAACTTACAAAGCCGGAAGCCGCGCCCTGGTGAAAGCTGTATCATTTGCAGTGCATCCGGGCGAGATCATGGTTGTGCTGGGTGCAAACGGGGCTGGAAAATCGTCCCTAATGCGTTTGCTTAGCGGAGAAAAAAAACCATCGGAAGGCTCAATTTATTTATCGGGCAAGCTATTAAAAAGTTATCCTGCAAAAGAGCTGGCGCTTAAACGAGCTATTATGAACCAGCAAAACATCATCAACCTTGATTTTTTGGCACAGGAAATAGTGCAGATGGGACGCTACCCGCATTATCGTAATCAGCCATCGCTGCATGATTGGGATATTATTAACCAGGTAATGGCCGTTACCGGAACAGCCCGCCTGGCTGAACAATCATTTTTAACCCTCTCTGGTGGCGAACAGCAGCGCGTTCACCTGGCAAGGGTACTTGCACAGATCTGGGACAGCCCCGGAGCCTTGCTTTTACTTGACGAGCCAGTATCGGGTATGGATATTCAATACCAACAGCAAACCCTGTCACTGGCAGCTATGCTGGCAAAGAAAGGATTTATAGTTGTTGCTATCCTGCATGATATTAACCTGGCCGCGCAATATGCCGATAACATACTGATGCTTAAAAACGGCAGGAAATGGTATCACGGTACTCCTGCAGAAGTATTGAATACCAAAAGCATATATGATGTGTTTGAAACAGAAGCGGATGTTTTTACCAATCCTCATACACTTAAGCAGCTCATTATGCCTAAAGACATAACTCACCAGACCCTTGAACTCAATTTAAAAACCCTTACATCATAAATATGGAAACGATCAGCCTAAAAGAACAATACCTTGCTTTTAAAGTCCGGAACCCAAAGATGCGTATCCGCGATATTGCCGCCGCGTTGATGGTTAGCGAAGCAGCGTTGCTAATGACCGGGCTTGGCGAGAACACCATTTTACTGGAAAATTCATTTGAATCCATCCTTAAAGAAATCCCATCATTGGGTTACGTTATGGCCCTCACGCGTAACGAATACTGTGTGCATGAGCGTAAGGGCGTTTATCAAAAAGTTTCCTTTACTCCACATGCCGGTTTGGTATTGGGTGAGGATATTGACCTGCGCTTATTCATGAACCAATGGAAACTTGGCTTTGCTGTGGAAGATAACGGCCATAAGAGCCTGCAGTTTTTTGACGGTAACGGTGTAGCCCTGCACAAGATTTACCTTACTGAAAAAAGTGATACCGAAAATTATAATAGCCTGGTTAACAGGTTTCGCAAAGCAGATCAGCAGGCTGTGCCTGTATTACCAGCCAGTGTAATTGTTAAAGCAGAAAAGCCGGACAGTGAAATTGATGTCCCCTCGTTTCAGCATGCATGGAAAACCATGCAGGATACGCATGAGTTTTTTGGTATTTTAAAACGCTTTGGCCTAAGCCGCACGCAGGCCTTAAGGTTTGCCCCAACCGGTTTTGCTAAACAGGTAAATGTTGATGACTTTAAAAAAGTGATGCAAAGCTGTTCTGAGCAGCAGGTACCGGTAATGGTATTTGTAGGCAATCATGGCTGTATCCAGATCCATACCGGAACAGTCAGCAGGTTGGTTGAACTGGGAAAATGGTTTAATGTGCTCGACCCTGAGTTTAACCTGCACCTGCGCGAAGAGGCGATAGCAAACGTATGGCATGTGATTAAACCATCGGCAGATGGCGACATTAATTCCATTGAGCTTTTTGACAAAGATGGCGAAATGATAGTTCAGCTATTTGGCAAGCGTAAACCAGGCTTGCCTGAACTAACTGAATGGCGAAATGTGTTATCACAAAATCTACCCGAAAAACTCTTCGGTTGATGCGACCAGGGAAAGCAGCTCTAATTGGGGTTCTACTTCAAGCCCGCTCGCCCAAAGCTGGGTGTCAAATTTTTTGAATGATTCCAATTCCGTCAACACCTGGTGGCACTCCTCATTTTCAAATTGATCAAAGTGCATAAATGTTTTTCCGTCGGGCAACAACCAGCAGCCGTATTTAATTCCCGGATGATTGAGTTCTTTTAATTCCTTCACGATCCCGGCGATGTTTGCCTGATTGATTGGAGCGAACTCCGGCGTAGTGGTATATTGTACTCTTACTATTTTCATGGCTATCAGCTAAGTTATTGTATGAATAAAGGTAACAGCTAAACAGCGATAATAGAGGGCTCAAATGAGACTTTTTAAGGGGTGTTTTGCGACAAGAAAAACACTTTTATATCCCGGTGTATTTCCCGGCGCGGGCTGTGTTGTTAAGTGCGGCCTGCTTAACGAGCAGCTGTTGTGCGGCAGCTATATTACTATCGTTGCCCCTCCATTGTTCTAATGCAGGTTGTTGTACGGCCCTGGAAAAAGAAAACGTTAAAGCCCAGGGCATCCTGCCGTTAAACCTGACGTGCATGGCATTTAGCCGTTCGGTTGCCAGTTCTGGCGATTGTCCGCCTGATAAAAAAGCGATACCGGGTACAGCCGCTGGTACACATTTCAGAAAACAAGTGATGGTTGCATCTGCCACAGCTGCCACGTCATCCTGTACCGGACAGTTTAAACCAGGCAGGATCATATTAGGTTTTAATATCATACCCTCAAAATGCACGCGTTGCTGATACAACTCATTAAAAACAGTGTGTAAAACTTCGTGTGTTACTTCGGCACATCTTCTTAGTGAATGATCTCCGTCCATTAATACTTCAGGTTCAACAATAGGTACCAACCCGGCTTCCTGGCACAAAACTGCATAGCGCGCCAACAAATAGGCATTAGCCTTGATACAGGCATTGGTGGGGATATGATCACCAATAGTGATCACGGCTCGCCACTTGGCAAAACGCGCCCCCTTTTGATAATAAGCCGCCAAGCGTTCACCCAAGCCATCCAATCCCTCTGTTATTTTCTCCCCCGGAAAACCATCCATAGGTATGGCACCTTCATCAACCTTTATGCCCGGGATAATTCCTTTTTCCTTCAGGATATCAATAAACAATGTCCCATCCTCCTTAGTTTGGTTGATCGTTTCATCAAATAAAATGGCACCACTGATATATTCTTCCAAATGGGGTGCGGTTACTATCAATTCCCGGTATTTTCTGCGATACTCTTCTGTTTCCGGAATATTTAGCGCTTTAAAGCGCTTGTTGCAGGTAGCGATACTTTCATCCATGGCCAGCAAGCCCTTGTCACCTGCCATTAGGCTGTGGGCTATATTTTTAAGTTCCTGGAGATTCATGATAATTTCCTTTAGATTGAAAAAATGAGTAATAGGGGAACACTAATAACTTACACTTGTTTTTAAAATCAACTTATATCAGTTAAACTTTTAACTTAACAGACCCATGCTATCCATTTAGTCTGCATGATCAAATACCGAGGAAATATTTTCAGCAAGCGGGGGTGAATTTTTAAAGAAAGAACAGGGCGTTTCACCGGCAAATTCGGTAAAATCTTTAATAAAGTGGTTTTGGTCATAATAACCGGTTTGGTAACAAATATTTGTCCAGCTTAATTTGGGTTGACCTATTTTTATGTCCAATGCCATGTTAAAACGTCTTATCCTTTCAAATAGCTTCGGGCAAATCCCTACCTGTTCTATAAATTTCCGCTCAAGGGTTTTCAGGCTCATGCAGGTTTGATAAGCAAACTTTTCAATGGAGAAGGCAATCGGTTGCCGAATCAAAAATTCTGAAATTTTTAATATACTGCAACAACCTTTTCTCGTTTTTTGACGCTGTAACCTTTCTATAAGAAATTTTTCAGTTAAACTAAACATCTCCATCGACGTTTTGGCTTCCTGCAATTGTTCGTGCAGACTTATAACATGTTCAGAAAATAAATCAGAAGAGGCTCCCAGACGGTTGGTGATTTCTGCAGGAGAAATATCAAACAACCAATAAAAGCCTGTTGGTTTAAAGTGAATGGTGAGTAGTTTTACATGTCCCTTAAAAACAATAGAACCTTTGCTGGATGTAAGCAAGCCAGAAAAAATGCAATCGGGCCCTGTTGTTTTATTAATGACATACATAGGTGAGTTATGCGTATTATTAATAAAATCGTGCATCTTGCAATTGATCATGAACATCATAATTATTTCATGTTTGGCATGCATTGGTTTTAACAGTTCTTCTTCAAACGAGTCGAATTCCTGGACCGCAAAATAACATACATAATCATTTAAAAGACCGGTAGGTTTAGCAATTATGGTTTGTATCATAATACCATACTTTAATTCGGTAAAAATTGTCTGTTTTTTACTATTTCAGAAAAATGAATGCGTTTAGCTTTACCTGTAATAATCTAAATCTTAATCATTTATATTAAAAATATTAAAATTAAGATCATGAAAAAAGCCCTGTTGTTGATTGTTACCTTTTTGTGCAGCGTTATACAGGTTATTATGGCTCAAACAACCGAAGAAGCACTCAAAAAAGTATTACGCTTAGAAACCGAATCATATTTAAAGGGTGATTCTGCTACCTGGAAGTCCCTGTATGTACAAGATGAAACAACAAGCCGCATTTATGCGGCAAACGGTTTTTATCAAAGCAACATTGGCTGGAATAAAATTGCCCCAATCGTGCTGCAATGGATGAAACAACGGGGCAAACCATCACGTTATACTGACATACAACAAACTAATTTCATCATAAAATACTCCGATAAACTGGCCTGGGTAGGATATGATCAAAATTTGAGTGCACCATCAACTGACACTTTACCCCCATACAGTTCGCGGGAGGTAAGGACGCTGGTAAAAGCTAATGATCAATGGAAAATCAGTTCCATAATTTCCGTTGATACCTTATCATTCTCATCTACCAAACCCGCGGATGTCGAAAACGTGTTTAACGCTGCCGGTTATAATTTTTTAACCGCTAAAAAAATAACTGAGGCCATTGAAGTATTTAAGTTTAATGTTAAAAGGTATCCGGGTGCATGGAATACCTATGACAGCCTCGGTGAGGCTTACGCGGCGTCGGGAAATAAAAAACTGGCTATAGAAAATTATGAAAAATCGATAAAACTTAATCCAAAAAACGACACTGGCATAGCCATACTTACAAAGTTAAAAAAAGAATAAGATCAGCATCTTGAGTTGCTAGTTTCATCCCGGTTAATACGACTAAAGCCTTCAGATTAATTTCTGAGGGCTTTTTAATTTACACCTGTTAGGTATATTTTTTAATTATATCTGGTTCACCTTATATATTTAAAAATATGAACTTTTGTTCAAATTAATTACACACAGTTTAATCATAGAATTATCCATTTAAAATGCTTTAGTCCATCATTATGGTTAAAAAAGCAATATGACTAATCTCTAAAAAGTCGTTTTTGTGCAAAATAAAGTTGCATTTGTGAAATGGAATTAAATAGTATAAAAGTAGTTTAGAGCAATTATAAACCGATTGATTTTATTAATGTATGCACCTGTATTAATATCWATGCTTATACTTAATTAGCCTGATTAACCATACTATTATAAACCTTTAACCAGTTATGATCAAATACTTCTACACCTTACTTTTTTTTATTCTACCGCATTCAGTCCTCAGGGCTCAAACCACTTCCTTAAAAACCTGGTATACAAAGCCAGCCGTGCAATGGGAAGAAACCTTGCCATTGGGTAACGGAAGGTTGGGGATGATGCCTGACGGTGGCATTTCGCACGAAAACATTGTGTTGAATGATATCACCTTATGGTCTGGCGCGCCACAGGATGCCAACAATTATGAAGCTTATAAAAAGCTCCCCGAAATAAGGAAACTACTTTTGGAAGGTAAAAATGCCGACGCCCAGGCCATCATTGATAAGGACTTTATATGCACGGGCCAGGGTTCGGGAGGTGTAAATTATGGATGCTATCAAACATTAGGCAATCTTGACCTTAAATTTGATTATAACGGTGTTACAGACAAAGATGTAAAATATGAAGATTACTATCGCGAACTATCGCTTAATAACGCCGTGGCCATAAGCCGCTATCGTGTAAATGGCATAAACTATAAACGGGAATACTTTACCAGTTTTGGTAATGATGTTGATGTGATTAGACTTACTGCCGATAAGCCGGGGCAGTTGAACTGTAAGATTGCTATGAACCGGCCAGAACGATCTGCCACCACTGTGCAGGGAAACGAACTGCAAATGTACGGGCAACTGGATAATGGTATTGATGGCAAGGGCATGAAATACATTGCCCGTGTTAAAACGCTGCTAAAGGGCGGCAGACTTACAACAGAAGCTCACTCCCTGATCGTAAAAAACGCGTCAGAAGTTATCATTTATCTTTCGGCGGCTACTGATCTTAAAAACCCTTTATACAAAGAGAAAAGCGGACAGATCCTTGATGCTGCGATGAAGGTTTCCTATGCTGTTGAAAAGCAGCACCATATTACCAATTATCAAAAACTATTTAACCGGGTAAGCGTAAATTTAGGAACCGATAACGGTAATACTGTTGCAACTGACATAAGGTTAAAAAACTTTCATGATAACCAAAAAGCCGACAACGGCTTACCCGTACTGTTTTACCAGTTTGGCAGATACCTGAGCATTTGCAGTACCCGGGTTGGCTTACTGCCACCCAATTTACAAGGCTTGTGGGCCAATCAACTTGTTACCCCATGGACGGGCGATTATCATTTGGATATTAATGTACAGATGAACCACTGGCCGGTAGAAGTTTCCAATCTTTCGGAATTGAACCTGCCGCTTACCGAACTGGTAAAAGG